>CAYUMA010000747.1:0-3809 GCA_964445675.1 uncultured Pseudomonadales bacterium
CGGTGCCCCGCACGAACGCGCCTCGATGATCCTCGTGCCGACCGACGCGCCCGGCTTCAACATCGTGCGGCCGGTGTCGGTGATGGGGCATACCGGCGGCGGTGGTCACTGCGAGATTCAGTATCACAACTGCCGCGTGCCGGCGCAGAACCTGCTCGGTCCGCTCCATGGCGGTTTTATGATCGCGCAGGCACGGCTCGGCCCGGGTCGCATTCATCATTGCATGCGCGCGATCGGCACCGCGGAGCGTGCATTCGAGATCATGTGCCGGCACGCCAACGAGCGCGAAGTGGGGGGCGTGAAGCTTGCCGAGAAGCAGATCGTGCAGGATTGGATCGCGACCTCGCGGATGGAGATCGACCAGGCGCGGCTGTTGACACAGCACGCGGCGTGGAAGATGGACAGCGTCGGCAAGCGACAGGCGCGCACCGAGTTATCGATGGTCAAAGTCGTGGTGCCGAACATGATGATGACGGTGCTTGACCGCGCGATTCAGTGTCTCGGCGCGCTCGGCGTATCGGACGACACGCCGATCGCGTCGATGTGGCGCAATGGCCGTGCGTTGCGGATCGCCGACGGCCCGGATGAGGTGCACAAGATGGTCATCGCGCGACGGGAACTGAAGCGGTTCGCTTGAGTCACATTGCTCGTGCCAGAGCCAGAACAGGCGATCGGTAGCGCCATACGCGGAAACCGAAAGAAGACGCAGCGGTCTCGTGCACTACGGGATTCCCCGCAGTAGCGCCCGCGCGTTGTCGCGACTAGCGTGTTGTTTGAATTCGTCCAATGGAGCAAACATGGCCGGCTACAAAAACATCCTGGTGGCTGTGGACCTCGCTGGTGAAACCGACCCGGTGTTGCAGCGAGCAGTGGATCAGATGGCGTCCGGCGGACAATTGTCTGTCGTCCACGTTCTCGAACCGGCCTATTTCTACTACGGCATGGAACCCGGGCTCGGCGCGCTGCCTGCGTCCTTCGAAGAAGATATGTTGCGGCGCGCCGTTGACGAACTCGCGCACGTCGGCCGCCCCTTTGGTGTCCCGTCAGCGCGACAGTATCTCGAACGCGGCCATGCGGCGACGCAGATCCTGCGTCTGGCCGAAGACAAAGGCGTCGACCTGATCATCGTCGGCAGCCACGGCCGGCACGGGTGGCGCTTGTTGCTTGGATCAACGGCAAATGCGGTATTGCATGGCGCCAGCTGCGACGTGCTTGCGGTGCGCATGGCGGTCGGTTCCTGACGGCTGTCCGATCCGTCGCAGCACCCGTTCAGGTGGGACCGGCATCGGCGCGGCCCTGCGCGGCGCGTTCAAGATCGATCTTCATCCGAACCAGCTGCGCGAGCGTTCGTGCACCCATCTTTTTCATGACCTGCGAGCGGTGAATTTCCACGGTGCGCTCGCTGATACCCAGTTCGATCGCGACGAATTTGTTCGCCTGGCCAACAGCCACCCGATCGAAGACCTCGTGTTCGCGAGGCGACAGGCTCTGGTATTGATCGAGTAGTCGGGCTTCGGCGTTGCGTGCCGTGCTGCCCTCGGCGTCGAGTGCGATGGCCTCCTTGATGCGCTCGAGCAGGTCGTCCTCGCCAAACGGCTTTCGTATAAAATCCAACGCGCCGCGTCGCATTGCTTCCACTGCCATCGGAATATCGCCGTGGCCGGTGATGAAGATGATCGGTAGCTGCACCTTGCGGCGGTTCAGTTCCTCCTGCAACTGCAGGCCTGTCATGGTTGGCATGCGGATGTCCAGCACGAGACACCCCTTGAAGGTATCGTTGTAGGCGCTCAGAAACTCGGTTGCGGATGCGTATGCCGCGTGAGTGATGCCGACAGTGTCGAGCAGCATGCTGATGGAATCGCGCACCGCCTCATCGTCATCGATGACATGAACCACGGGTTGTTCAGGGGCCTTCATGTGAATGTCCTACGGGTAGCTCAAAATAGAATGTTGCGCCGTGGTCGGCGTTGTTGCGGTACATGAGCGTGCCGCCGTGGGCCTCGATGATCGAACGGCAGATCGACAGGCCCATGCCCATGCCGGTGTCCTTGGTGGTCGCAAACGGTGTGAACATCTCCGCGGCGAAGTCATCGCCAACTCCCGTGCCGGAGTCCGTCACCGACACGACAACTATGTCGCCATGGAGCAGTCGCGTGGTCAGCGTAATGACGCTGCCGTGGCGACAATTGACGCTCTTCATTGCATCGATTGCGTTGCGAAGAAGATTCAGCAGCACCTGCTGGACCTGAATCGGATCCGCCGTGACCAGCGGCAGGTCATCGGCGAGATCGAGCATGATCTGAATGTCGTTGACGCGGGCGTCGCTCTCCGCGAGGCGCAGAATGTCGTGGATCAGGTCGTTCAACTGCGCCGTTTCGAACAGCGTTTCCTGTTTGCGCACCAGTCGCTGAACGCGGTCGATGACCGCGCCGGCGCGTAGTGATTGAACGGTCAGCTTCTCCAGCGCTTCGCGCAGTCGCTCGGGTTTTGGTATGCCGGCGTCGAGCATACGCACGCCCGATTGTGCATACATCGATATCGCAGTGAGCGGCTGGTTGATTTCGTGCGCGATGCCGGCGGTCATTTCACCCAGCGTGCTGAGGCGCGCAACGTGGGTGAGGCGGTCCTGCTGCTGTCGTTCGACTTCCTTCGCCTTGATCTCCGTCGTCAGGTCTTCTACCTGAGCGATGACGAAGTCGGGATTACCGCGCTGGTCGTGCGTGATCGCGTTATGCGTGATTGCGTGAACCGTCGCGCCGTTCTTGTGCAGCAGACGTAGCTTCAGCGAAAACTGCTCGACACGGCCGTTGCGGGCTTCGTTGGTCAATCGTTTCAGTTCCGTGCGGTCCTCGGGGTGGGTCAAGGCCGCCAGATCCAGCCGCTCGAGTTCGCCGGCGTCATAGCCGAGCATCGTTTCGAACGCACGATTGGTCGATTCGAACGCTGCACCAAAATGATAGGTGACGATGCCCATTGGCGCGTTTCTAACAGTGACGCTGAGGCGCTCGTTCTGGCGGCGGATCTCTTCCTGCGATGCTTTTTCCCGTGTGATGTCGCGCATGATTCCCGTAAATGTCCGTCGACCTTCGACCACGACCTCGCTGACCGCGAGATAGACCGGCAACAACGTGCCGTCCTTGCGCCGCGCTTCGAGCTCGCGACCGATGCCGATGATGCGCGGCTGTTTCGTGTCGCGGTAAGCCTGCAGATACCGATCATGATTGGTTCGATGCGGATCCGGCATCAGTACATGTACGTTGCGGCCGATGACCTCATCCGGCACGTAGCCGAACATCGCCTGTGCGGCCCGGTTGAATGACAACAGCGTCCCGCGTTCATCGATTGTCGCGATTGCGTCGACGGCGGTGTCCAGGATCGCCCGGGACTCGGCGTCCGAACGATCGCGGGCATCCTCGGAACGGCGCTGAGACGTAATGTCGGTGACCGTGCCGATGTAGCCGATGACGCTGCCGTCCGCGTATTCCGGCGAGATTCGGGCGGTGATCCAGCGCACGTTTGCGAGCGGCGTGACGCGAAGTGTTTCGTTGAACACGGTGGCGCCGCGTCGGAACGTCCACCATGCGTGCTCGATCCGCACACGATCGTCGATATGGATCGCGTCCAGCCAGCCGCGGGGCGAGCTCGACGTCAATCCAGTGAGCTTGAAAAACGTTGGGTTGGCGTAACGTACAGTGCCATCGAGCCCGACCCGGACAATTCCGATCGGAACAAAACGCATCATCGCATCGAACCTGTTCCGGCTCTCCGTTGTGGCTACGTGCAGATTGCGAACCCGGCGCTCGGCAACG
>CAYUMA010000748.1:0-2919 GCA_964445675.1 uncultured Pseudomonadales bacterium
GAAGTGCACGCGGTCGACGGCGTCTCGTTCAGCCTGCGGCGCGGTGAGACGCTCGGACTGGTCGGCGAATCCGGTTGCGGCAAGACGACGGTCGGCAAGACGTTGTTGCGGCTCATCGAACCCACGGCGGGCACGATCTGGTTCGAAGGTCGTGACATCACGCAGTTGCAGCGCGCACAAATGCGCGCGTTGCGACGGGAAATCCAGATCGTGTTCCAGGACCCGTTCGAATCGTTGAACCCGCGTCACTCGGTCGGCCGCATCCTCGAAGAACCGTTCGTCATTCATCGTCTTGGTACGGCCGCCGAACGCCGTCGTTGGGTCGTGGAGCTGCTCGAGCGCGTCGGTTTGTCGAGCGGCGCGGTGCAGCGTTATCCGCACGAATTTTCCGGTGGGCAGCGCCAGCGCATCGGAATTGCGCGCGCGATCGCGTTGCGACCGAAGCTGATCGTCTGCGACGAGGCGGTGTCGGCGCTCGATGTGTCGATTCAGTCGCAGGTGCTGAACCTGTTGCTGGATCTGCAGCGCGAAATGAATCTCGCGCTGATCTTCATCGCGCACGACCTGGCGGTCGTAAAACACATGTCCGATCGAGTGGCGGTGATGTACCTGGGCCAGATCGTCGAGCGCGCGAGTGCGAGCGAGATCTACGCAAATCCCCGGCATCCGTATACACGCGCGCTGCTGTCGGCGATCCCGATGCCCGACCCGATTAATCGCGATGCACGGCGCCAAACACGCATCGTGCTCGAAGGCGACGTTCCGTCGACGATCGATCCGCCGTCGGGCTGTCGGTTTCATCCGCGTTGCGCGTATGCGCGCGCGGACTGTGCAACGCGCGCTCCGGTGCTCGAAGACGTAGGCGCCGGCGCCGTCGCGTGTCACTACTGGAACGCAATCTAGAGACGCGTTCACGTCGTGTGCGGTGCGGTTGCTATTGTGTGGGTCGGTCAATAAAGTCCCGTGTCCCAGGCTCCACCTTCCCAAGGAAGACCCGATGACCATTCACGTGGCGCTCACGCATGTGACGCGTTACCAATACGATCGACCGGTTCAGCTGGGTGCGCAGACGATCCGGTTGCGCCCGGCCGCGCACAGTCGAACTGCCATTTTGAGCTACGCGCTCGCCGTCGCACCGAAGGAACATTTCCTGAACTGGCAGCAGGACCCATACGGAAATTTTCTTGCGCGCGTGGTGTTTCCGGAAAAGGTCGCGTCGTTCGAGGTCAAAGTGGACCTCGTCGCCGACATGGCAGTGCACAATCCGTTCGACTTCTTCCTCGAGCCCGACGCTGAACGCTATCCGTTCAAATACGACGCGCAGTTGCAGCGCGAACTCGAGCCATATCTACATCTGCCGGCACCGGGGCCAGCACTGACGGAATGGTTGAGGGGATTGCCCAGGTCGGCATCGAGGCCGACCGCCGACTTTCTCGTAGATCTCAACAAACGTCTCGCCGGCGAGATCGAGTACGTCGTGCGGATGGAGCCCGGGATCCAGACACCTCAGGAAACGCTGACGTCGAAGCGCGGTTCCTGCCGCGACAGCAGCTGGCTGTTGGTGGAGATCCTGCGTCACCTCGGTCTCGCGGCGCGCTTCGTCAGTGGCTATCTGATCCAGTTGACTCCCGACGTGAAGTCCCTCGACGGACCCTCCGGGACCACGCGCGACTTTACGGACCTGCATGCGTGGGCGGAGGTCTACCTGCCGGGCGCGGGGTGGATCGGACTCGATCCGACATCGGGTCTATTGACCGGCGAAGGTCACATTCCGCTGGCGTGCGCGCCGCAGGCGTTATCCGCCGCGCCGATCTCGGGCTTGCTCGAACCGTGCGAAATGGAATTTGATTTCGAGATGACGGTCGAGCGCATCGTCGAATCGCCGCGCGTGACAAAACCGTATACGCCGGCGCAGTGGCGGCGCATCGATGCGTTGGGACATCGTCTGGATGCCGAGCTAACGGCGGCCGACGTGCGTGTCACGATCGGGGGCGAACCGACCTTCATTTCGATTGATCATCCCGACGGCGCCGAATGGAATACGGCCGCGACGGGGCCGACCAAACGCATTCTCGCGGCGGAGCTGATCGATCGCCTGCGCAAGCGCTTCGCGCCGGCCGGCCTGCTGCACTTCGGCCAAGGCAAGTGGTATCCGGGAGAGCAGTTGCCGCGGTGGGCATTCGCGTTGTACTGGCGCGGCGACGGCAAGCCGCTGTGGCACGACCAGGATTATGTCGCCGACGAGGCGGTCGACTACGCGCCGACGGCGGCGCAGGCGCGCGCCTTCGCCGAAGGGATCGCGCGGCGTCTGGATCTACCGGCGCAGGCGGCCGTCGCCGCATACGAAGATCCATGGTATTTCCTGCCGCAGGAGCGGCGACTGCCCGAAAACCTCGGTGCCGTTGACAACAAACTCGACGATCCGATGACGCGCGAGCGACTCGCGCGCGTATTCGAACGGGGCTTAGGTACAGCTGTTGGCTTCGTGCTGCCCGTGCAACGCTGGCAGGCGAAGGGTGAGCGCCGGCGCTGGATGACCGAAGCCTGGTCGACGCGATCGAAGCGCTTGTTCGTCGTGCCGGGGGAGTCCCCGGTGGGTTATCGATTGCCGCTGCCATCGCTGCCGTACGTCGAGCCTTCGCGCTATCCGACCATCATTCCGACGGACCCGTTCGAAGCGCGTGGCGCGCTCACCGAACCGGATCCGCATCGCCAGCCTTTTCTGCGCGGCGGCTGGACCCGCGAACACGATAGGGAACGTGCTCGTTCGGTAGCCAACCAACGAGATCGTGAAGGGGTCGCGCCGGTGCGTACGGCGCTCGTCATCGAGCCGCGCGACGGACGGTTGAACGTATTCATGCCCCCGGTCGAAACCGTCGAGGACTACATGGATCTGCTCGCGGCGGTAGAAGACACCGC
>CAYUMA010000749.1:0-1952 GCA_964445675.1 uncultured Pseudomonadales bacterium
CCGCAACGTCTGAAGTAGGCGGACTCGTTCGAAGATCAGCGACTTCCGGATCAGCTCCAGCGCGTGTGCGCGTGCGGCCATGACACCCGTCAGTCGTTCGCGTCATTCCACATCTCAACCGAATTCAATCGCTGCTCCCGCATCGCTGCGCAGTCGCGCGATACTCAGCCCGATTCACCAACAGGTGCTTTATGCTCCCTATCCTCAGCAACTCGACGGCGCGACTAACAAATGATTCACGGTGCGTACAGCGGGGGGTGAGACGTGTCGGAGTTGATCGTCCATCAGATACCGGGCGCGTGGGGGCTGCCGTCGATTGGACCGTTCTCGCTGAAGCTCGAGGCCTATCTGCGCATCGTGGGCGTGCCGTACACGGCGGTTGTCGATGCGACGCCATTCAAGGGACCGAAGGGGAAGCTGCCGTGGATCGAGCACGAAGGCAAACGCATCGGGGACTCGGGGTTCATCATCGAATATCTCGAGCAGCGCTTCGGCTGCAATCCGAATGCGGGTCTGTCCGCGGCGGAGCGCGCCGTTGCGCATTCGATGCGGCGTCTCATCGAGGAGAACCTTTACTGGGTGATGGTCTGCGACCGTTGGATGGTCGACGCCAATTGGCCGCTGACGCAGCAGACGGTGCTCGGCATGATCCCGGCGCCGGTGCGCTTCGTGATGGCGCCGATCGCGCGCCGCGGCGTGCGGCGCCAGCTGCTGGGGCACGGTATCGGGCTGCATTCCGCGGACGAGATCCACGCGGTCGGCACCAAGGACATCGGGGCGATTGCAGACTTTCTCGGCGACAAGCCGTTCCTGATGGGCGACACGCTGACCGAGATCGACGCGGTGGCTTACGGCTTGCTCGCGAACATCATGTGTGTGCCAATCGCGAGCCCGGTCAAAGCTGCGGCGGCGCGGCGCGCGAACCTCGTCGATTGCATCGAACGCATTCGCGCGCGGTACTTCGCATAGGGTGCCCGCGAATAGCCGCTATAGATCGAGCACCAGTTTCGCCGAACCGTCCGCACCCAGCGCGGGCACAGCGCAGCAGATCAACACCTCGCCTTGCGCCGGTGTTTCGGCCGGCGCAATCGGATAGTGGACCTGGCCGCTGATCAGCCGCGTGCGGCAGGTACCGCACGAACCGCCGCGGCAACTGTACTCGGGCGTCAGACCGCGGCTCTCGGCGAGTTCCAGCAGGCTGCCGCCGTTCGGTAGCCAGCGCGCTTCTTTGGCCGACTTCACAAACAGCACCGGCACCGGAGTCGTCGCGGCGGCCGGTTGCTCGATCTCCGGGGCGCCTTTGTCCAGCCGTCTGCGCAACGTCGACGGACCGAAGGTCTCGGCGTGAATACGTTCGTCGCCGATGCGCAGCGCACGCAGCGCGTCGTACAGCTCCTGCGTGAACGCGCCGGGTCCGCACAGGTAAAAATCGAAATCATCGAACGGCAACAGCGCCTTCAACACGGCGACGTCGATGCGCCCGGTCCGCTCGAAGTCTTTGCCTTCGTGCGCGGCGCTTTCGGGCTGACTCAACAGCCGCACCCGATGAATTGCGTCATCGTTGCGCGCGGCGAGTTCTTCGAGTTCAGCGCGAAACGGCAGCTCGGCGAGACTGCGCGCGCTTTGCACGAAGTACGTGTGGCGCATGCGGCGGATCCGTTTACCTTCGTACACGACCTCGCGCAGCATCGACAGCAGCGGCGTGACGCCGACACCCGCAGACAACAGCACCAGCGGCCGACGCTCCGACGCCTCTACAACAAATCCACCCTGGGGCGCGCGAGCTTCGAGCAGATCACCCACCTCGATGTGATCATGCAGATAACTCGATACGGCCCCGACGCGTTTCCCGACATCGCCACCATCGCGGCGGTGCGACGTCTGTTGGCCCGCGAGGGTTATGAAGTGCTGACCGCCTCATCGGGCATGCGTGCGCTCGAGATCCTGGAGCA
>CAYUMA010000750.1:0-4177 GCA_964445675.1 uncultured Pseudomonadales bacterium
CGTCAACGTGTAGTTGCGCAAGCTCCCGGCGCGCAGAACGCTCAACGAATCGGCGCTGACGCGGCTTTGCCACACGGCCCGCCACAGCGCGTCGCTGAAGACGTCGGTCGGTTGCCCCGACGCATCGACGAGTTGGAAAAAACTGTAGCGCGCCGCGCGATCTCGAAACGCACTCGAGACGACGTCGGGGAGTTCGGCAGGCGCCTCGTTCCCGTCGGTGTGATCGGGAGCTACGCTCCCGAGCAGCGCCAGATCGTCGAGCGGCATCACGGTGACGAGTTCATCGCCGTTGCCCACCCACGCGAATCCGTTCATGTCGAGCACCGCGTCGAACCGGTGCGAATCGGTGCCGCCGTGGCGCGCTTCGATCAGGTCGTTGAGCCAGACGCCGACCTCCGCGGTATAGCCGCGCAAGCGCTCGCTCGTCTGCGCGAGTGCGTCATCGGTCGCGTTGCGACCGAAGTGGTGCCACGCCGCGAAAAATCCCGGCACTTCGGTCAACGCCTGAGGATCGAGCCGATGCCGCGCCGCGGCGCGCTGCTGCCGCAACAGAATTTCGAGATTGTCGACATCGCAATAGCGAATAGCGTCGTCACCCGCGACCAGCGGCCCCGCGACCAGCGCGCCGTCGTCGACGAGTTCGGTCAACGCGCCGTCGAGTTGTGCATCGGGCACCGGCAGCAGCGCGGCGATGTCGTCGCGCGTGAGCGGGCCGTAGAAAGACAGGATTTCGCGCAGCAGTTGACATTGGTCGCGCGGATCGCCGATGTCGGCGAGATCGTCATCGACGGCGCCTGTCAGTCGTTGTGTCACGCTGCGTGCGGCTTCGGGATGCACCGCCCAGCGGCGCCCGTCGTGTAGCAGCCAATGCACCGGCGCGTCCGTCGCATCGGCGCAGCCCGCAACCAACTCGCGCCACTGCGCGTCAGCAATCAAAACCCGTTCTTTCAGCCATTCTCCGAGTTCAGCTGCGTCCGTCGGGCCGTATCCTGGCGCCGTGCGTTGGCGCTTCGCGACGAATGCCTCGATCACGGTGCGGTCGACGCGCGGACGCAACGCAGCGTCGAATACCGCCGCGCGAATCAGATCACCGGACAATGCGCTCGCCGAGTTCGATTCCGGCGAATCGTCGGCGTACATGTACGGCGTGATCTGCCCCCAGGCGATGTCGGCGGCGAATGGACTCGGCGTCGCGGTCGTGACGCACGTCACTGCGATCTCGCCGCTCTCGAGTTCTGCGAGGACGCGATACAACGCCGGCAGATCGAATTCATCGACGAGACAGGTCCGAAACGTTTCGAGCAGCACCGGAAAATCCGCGTACTGCTTCACCGTGGTCAGCAGCTGCTTCGCGTGCAGCCGACTCATCCACAACGGCAGCCGCTGATTGAAACGCTGCCGCGTCACTAACAGGGCGCGCCCGGCGCATTCGCGAAAGCGTGCGCCGAAAAAACCGGAGCGCTCGAGCGCGCCGTGCAGCACCCCATCGAGTCCGTTGGCGCGCACAAGGTCGATGACGCGTGCCGGGTCGACGTCGCCTTTGATTTGAACCACGATCGCGTCGTCGTCCGCGTGAACCTCGGGTACATATCCGTGCGCCGCCTCCCACGCGGCGGACAACACGAGCGCGTACGGCCGGTTCACGCGGCCGCCCCACAACGTATGCAGCACGATCTGTCGTTCCTGGTCCGGGCCGTGATAGCCGCCCGGGCCGGATTGAATGAATTCGACGAGCACGTGGTGCCGGTGCGGCAGCGCGGCGGCTGTATGTGCGCGTTGGCGGTCGACGTAGTCGACGAGTTCCTGCGCCGCCGCCGCGTCGAAACCGTGTTGCGTCGTCAGTGCAATGAAAAATCCGGCCGCGTCGTCGTCATCGAGTCGCGCTTGCGTGCGTTCGAGAAAATCGCCGATGCGGGACGAGTAATGAAAGCTGCGGTTATACGGCTCCGAACGCCAGAACGGCGTGGCGACCGCGCCCGCTTTCGCCGGCGCTGCGAGCACATCGTTGTGCGTGATGCGCTTGATCTGCCAATCCTGCGTGCCGAACGCGAACGTCTGGCCGACTTGCGCTTCGAAAACGAACTCTTCGTCGAGATCGCCGATCAGCGCGCCGGTGTCGGCGTGCCGCAAGTGGTAGTAGCCGCGGTCCGGTATCGTGCCGCCGGATGTATAGAGCGCGTACACGGCGCCCTTCACCGCGCGCAGCGTTTGTTCGATTCGATCGTAAACAACCCGTGGTTTGAGATCGCGCACGCGCGAGCCGGCGTAGCGTCCGGCGAGCATTTCCACGACGAGTTCGAACTGGTCGCGCGGCAGCGTCCGATACGAGTGGCTTTGTCGCAGCAGCGCGTAGACGTCGTCGACCATCCACGTCTCGCTCGCCGTCATCGATACGATGATCTGCGCAAGCACGTCGAGCGGATTTTCGATCACGGCGAGCGGTTCGAGTTCGCGCGCCTGGATACACTCGGCCAGCGCTGCGGCTTCGAGGAAGTCCCGCGCGTGCGTCGGGAACAGCGTGCCGCGGCTGACGTCGCCGACCCGATGGCCGGCGCGGCCGATACGCTGCAGCGCGGAGGCGATCGACGGCGGCGATTGGATCAGCACGACCTCGTCGAGGCTGCCGATGTCGATGCCCATCTCGAGCGAGTTCGTCGCGACGATTGCGCGCAGCGCACCGGATTTCAGCCGTTGTTCGACCTCGGTGCGGATCTCGCGCGCGAGCGATCCGTGGTGCGCGTACGCGAGCGGCACCGGCTCCGCGCTGTTGATCGTCAGCGTGATTTTTTCGGCGAGGCGCCGGCTGTTGGTGAAAAACAGTGTTGCGGCGTTCGCGGCAATGATCGCTCTGAAGGATTGCGTCAACGGCTCCCAGATTTTTGCGCCGGCATCGAGCGCGGCGCGCACGTGCTCGGGAAAGCGCACGCGGAATTCGATCTGTTTGGTATCGCGGCCTTCGATGATGTCGATTGGCCGCGGCTCATGGTTGTGATCACGCCCGGCGACGAACGCGGCAATTTCCGCGAGCGGATGCACAGTGGCCGACAGCGCGATGCGCTGAAAATCGCCGGCGCATCGCGCGAGACGTTCGAGTGCAGTCGTCAACACTGTCCCGCGACGGTTGTCCGCGACGGCATGAATCTCATCGAGAATCACCGTCTCGACCGTTGCCAACGCGTGCCGGCCGCGCGGCGTCGTCAGCAGCAGTGCAAGACTCTCCGGCGTCGTGATCAGGATTTCCGGCGGACGCCGCAGCATCCGCTGGCGTTCACCGGGGTCGGTGTCGCCGGAGCGCACCTGCACGTGGATTGCCGGGAACGATTCGTTGGCGGCTTCGAAGCGCGCGCGCAGCCCACCAAGCGGGTCCAGCAGGTTGCGCTGGATGTCGTTGTTGAGCGCCTTCAATGGCGAGATGTAGAGCACGCGCGTCGCGCCAGGCGCGTAACGGGCCGCGGCAAACGCATCGAGCGCCCACAGGAACGCCGTGAGCGTCTTGCCGCTGCCGGTCGGTGCCGTGATCAACGCGTGCCGGCCCGCGGAAATCACGGGCCAGCTGCGCGCCTGCACATCGGTCGGCGCCGGAAAGTTTGCGTCGAACCACGCCCGCGTGTGCGGATGAAACGGAGCGAGTGCGCTGTTCATCCGCGTTTGTGGTCGCTGTTGCGCGACGTTATTGAGCCGTGACGCCGGTGTCTTTCATCGCTTCGAGCCCGGCGAGGTTGACTTCGTTCAGCGCGGCTTTGAGTTGATCGAACTCCTCCGCGTCGCCGGATACTTTGACGGTGAACCGGTCGCCGACAACAACCGAATATTCGCCGCGGCCTGCGTTGTCCCACTCTTCGTGCACGATGCGGCCGTCGTCTTTGTAGGTTTTGCTGAAGCCGCTGCTGGTTTGTTTATCCTCTTCCACCGACGCCATTCCCGCGAGCGCCATGAGCCCCTTGGCCGAACCGGTGTCGGTGATCTCCAGCTGCAGCGTGCGCCCGCCCGGATCGCGGAACGTCGCGTGCGCTTCGGAGATCTGCATGCCCATCGCGCCGTTGCGTTCGACGGACATGTCCGTGCGCGGCAGGTCGGCGAGCGAGTCGGGAATGAACGGCTTCAGCTGATCCGGCGTCAACGCCTCGACTTTGTCGCCGCCGCCGATGGCGGTCCCGATCATCGCGCCGATCGCTTC
>CAYUMA010000751.1:0-6606 GCA_964445675.1 uncultured Pseudomonadales bacterium
ACCACAGCGGCGCCAAAGCCTGCAAGCAAGCGCGCGCACCAGGCGGTCGAAACCCGGTCGCCGAGTTCGAGCACACGAATGCCGGATAGCGTGGCCGCCATCACCACGGCCGTTCGCCGTCCTCATCCTGCTTGCTAAAACGCTCGTTCCGCGCTTTCGACCACGCCACCCGATCGTGGATGTCGGCGCGCGGCTCCCCGGATGCGTTGGTATCGTCACGGCCGCCCGAACTCATGATCCAGAAGTTGCCGGACGCGCGTACCGCGGCGCTCTGACCCATGATATCGGCGGCCTGGTTGATCGACATCTTCGATACCTTCAGCGCGTAAAGACTGCTCATCGCGATGCGTCGCGCCAGCCACAGCGTTGCAGATTCGAGCTGCGCACGTGGCACGACACGATTCACCATGCCGAGCCGATGCGCTTCCGCGGCGTCGATGAAGTCGCCGGTCCACAGATATTCCTTCGCCTTCTTGATGCCGAGTTCCCAGAAATGGGTTGGATATTCGTGGTGCGCCCCGCCCCAGCGCACCGAGCGGTCCGCAAATTTCGCATCGTCCGCTGCGACGCACAGATCGCACACCGCCGCGAGCATCCACGAACCCATGATGCAGTAACCCTGTACCATCGCGATGGTCGGCTTACCGATGTTGCGCCAGCGATCGTGCAGCGCCCAGTAGACACCGCGGTCCATGGATTTTACGCGGCCGAACGCGGTCAGATCCCGCGGGTACGCTTCGAGTTCGCTGCGCATCGCCTGCGTGCCGATGTCGTGGCCGGCGCCAAAATGATCACCGACACCGGCGATGATGATCACTTTGACCACGTCGTCCTCGTCCGCTTTCGTCAGCGCCTGATCGAGTTCGGCGTAAACCTTGCGGCTGATGACGTTCATCACCTCGGGGCGATCGATCGACACTTTTACGATGGCCTCGTCGATCGTTTCGTAACGTACGTAGTTCAGATCCATGGTTCACCTTTGCGGGCAATTCATGCGCGAGCGATGGCAGCCTGCCGATACGGCGTCAGATTCCATCCGGGATAGCGCAACTGCGCACGCCGCAGCGTGGACTCGGTCCAGAACGGATCACCCGGCGGCTGCACGCCGAAGCAGCGCAGCTGTTCGGGTGTCGCGTGATCGAAAATCCGGTGCCACGGCTTCGTATGGTGGAACGGCCACGCGTGATAGCCGATCGCGTCATTGCCCGCACGTTTGAAACAGGACATCACGGCATAACGCACACCGCGCGGCGCCGTGAGGTTGGTGCCGCGATGATAGATATCGATGCCGTAGGGGAAGATCGAACCGGCCGGCGCGGCACTCGAACGCTCGTGACGCGCGAGCTGTGTCTGCACCTCGGCCGCCGCGGTGAACGTCGCTTCCGGTCCGGCGATGCGCGCGCTGTCGGTGCGGGTCACGTAGTGCATCGGCCCGTGCGCCTCGTCCACATCGGTGAAATAACACAGGATCGGCACCGAATTGAGTGCAGCATCATCGGCCGGCACCGTCAGCGTGTGATTGCTGAAATCGCAGTGAAACGGCTGGTCGTAATCCGCATCGCCCGTGAACTTGGCCCACGCCTGGCATTGATACAGATAGACGTCGTCGGTGTGCAGCGCCGCCTTCGCAAACGCGATCAGCGCCGGGTGTACACCGATCAGGTTGAGCGCGGGGGAGCAGTCGAACGGAACCGCCTCGAAGGTGGCGAACTGCGCCGCGTGAAAGCCGCCGACACGACCCGGTTGTTTTTTCGACAGCGGCGCCTCGGCGCCGGCGCTGCGCTGGAAGACCTGCTCGAAGTCGGCGCGCACTGCGGCGACTTCGTCCGCGGTGAAGAACCGTTCGATGAGCACGCCGCCCTCACGGTGCCAGGTATCGAGATGCGACGGATCGAATCGATGTTGCATACTTGTGCGGCGCGGGGAGTAAAGCTCGTTCGAGTTTCGAGCAATCGCGCTACGTTGGCAACGCAACGCCGAGGAGTGGCCATGCCATATATCACCGACCGAATCGTTCACGACGCCGATGCACACATCTTCGAACCTCCCGGCTGGTTCGAACCGTGGGTGGATCCGGCACTGCGCGCGCAGCTCGCCAAGTACACCAGCGTGCGCGACGCACGGGTCGAGCACGTCGTCGATCAGGCCCGGCAGGGTTACCAGGACGCCGCGTATCGCGCGCGGGACGAAGCCGAGATCACGCTGCGCAAGGGTTTCTCTGCGCTGGGCGCATTCGTCAAGCATGACGCCCCGCCGCCATCGACCATCTGGGTGTTGCGAGTCAGCTGGTATTCACGACCGGCGGCCTCGGCCCGCTCGCGGCCAGCGACCGCAGCGGCAATCTGGATGAGGCTTACGGCGTGGCGCGCGCACACAACCGCGCCATGATCGACTTCTGCAGCGTCGATCGCCGGCTCTTGCCGGTGCTGTATGTGCCCTTCGCCGACATCGACCGCGCGATCACCGCGGCCGATGAGGCCATCGAGATGGGCGCTGCCGCGCTGATGATTCCGTCGGCGTGTCCACAACATCACTCGCCGAGCCATATCGATTTCGACCCGTTGTGGGCACGCGCACAGGAAGCCGGCATTGCGTTGGTGTTTCACGTTGGCGGCGGCATGGCGATGGACGCGACTTACAAACAGAACGGACTGCCGCCGGTCAGAGATTTCACCGGCGGCGACGGCAACTTCACGTCGGTGTCGTATATGTACATTTCGGAGTCGCCGATGCAGTCGCTGGCGACGATGATTTTCGACGGCGTATTCGAACGGTTTCCGCGGCTCAAATTCGGCGTGATCGAAATGGGCGCGGCATGGGTGCCGGGTTGGATGCGGTCGATGGACTCGGCGGCCGAAGCGTTCCGCAAGAACGAAAGCCGCCTGCAGAAGCTTTCACTCAAACCGTCCGAATACGTCCAGCGGCAGATCCGCGCTACGCCTTATCCGCACGAACCCGCTGGCTGGATCGTCAAAAACGCAGGACCCCAGGTATGTCTGTTCAGCTCCGACTATCCGCATACCGAAGGCGGCCGTAATCCGATCAAACGATTTGAAGCGAGTCTGGATGTCGCAGGCTGCTCGGTTGACGAACGCGAAGGGTTTTTTCGCGGCAACTTCGAAGACCTGATGGGCGCTGCGTTGCCCGATTGAAACAATGCGGGAAGTCTCCGCATGAACTCGACGAAAGGATACGCGGCGTAAACCACCTGTTGGCGCCGGTGATGCCCCGGCGCAGCAGGCCAAAGATCTTGTAGGCCGACTCAGTTGATCCTGTCGAACGACAAATCCAGACCGGTCATGCCGTGCAGCAGCACGTTCGCCGCGAACTCGGGCGTTGCTGCGCCTGGGCTCAGCCGGAAATTCTGCAACCGCCGGAATATGACCTTGAATGCGCCATTCATTTCGCGTCTGGAAAGCGCTGCGCCCAGGCAATGGTGTACACCTTTGCCGAAGGCCACGTGATCGCGCAGGTTGGTCCGCCGAATATTGAATGTGAGCGGGTCTTCGAACTGCTTCGCATCCTGATTGGCCGCGCCGAAGCGGGCAAAGCAGATTGAATTCGCCGGGATGGTCATGCCACCCATCTCGACGTCCCGGGTCGTGCGGCGAAACATATTCGCCGATGGGCTGGTGATGCGCAGAATCTCTTCCACCAGCGCGGAAATATTTTCGGTGCTGGGATCACGACGCACGATTTCATACTGATCCGGATTGTTGATCAGCAGCCACATACCTTCAGTCAGCGCAGACGACGTGGTTTCGTTGCCGGCTACCAGAATCTGCGACAGCATCGACAGGCATTCCGCATTGTTCAATGGCTTTTCCCCATCGATGCTGGCGTTGACGACCTTCGACAGGATGTCGTCTCCCGGGTGTTTGCGCCGGTGCTCCATCTTTTCGACGAAGTAGTGCTGGAATTCGACGATGTCGCGCGCCGCCTGCAACAGTCCCGCTTTATCGAGCTGTTGCGACAGGTTACCGATGAAGGCGCCGGTCCATTTGCGCAGCAGCGGTAGATCGCTGACCGGCGCACCAATTTGCGAGGCGATCACCGTGAGTGGCAGCGGTACACCGAACTCCGAAAGAAACTCGCAGCGTCCTTTGTCGATGAATCGATCGATGAGGGCGTTCGATGTCTGCTCGATGAGCGGCTCGAGCGCCTTTAGATTGGCCGGCGAGAACGCGCCGTCGACGAACTTCCGATAGCGCCGCTGCAGCGGCGGATCCTGGGTCAGCATTGTCGACACGTTGGGGTAGCCCCGGTCGACGATGGCGGCGATCTCGGGATCGTTGGTGGACAGCGATCCGGTGCCCATGCCCGGCATCACGCTGGAGAACGTCTCGTGGTCGCCCGACATCGCAACCACGTCGGCGTAGCGCGAGATAAAAAAGATGCCGCTCAATGGGTCACGGTAGACGGGCGCCTCGCGCTGCAGGCGCTGGTTCATCGCGTAAGGACACTTGAGCAGGTCCGGGTGCATGGGACTGAACTCACCCAGAGGGCAGGTTTCTGCAAATGCCACCATCTCTGTTGCCGACTCGGTCATGGTGTGCTCCGGTATTGCTGGTCGGACGAATGTTGCCGGTATTTGACATTGAAACGGAGTCATCCGGTAGGCTATTTCGAAATGAAAACACTAAGACAACGCAGCGGCCGCTGTTACGTTGCCGGCGGCGGCGCAGTGAACTGATGCACGCGCAAGCAAATACATGAAGCGGGCAATGGCCGGCAGCGCACGGGTCGACATCACGCCTTCGTGGCCGGTGATGTTGGGGGGATTTGGTCAACGCACGACACCCAGCGCCGGCGTGCACGATCATATCTTCGGCAAGGCGCTGTATCTGACAAACGCCGGGCACGCGCTGCTGCTCGTCACGGCGGATCTGATCTGCATTCCACAGCCACTCGGCGGCGCGGTGATTGCGGCGATCGGCGACGCCACCGGGCTCACGCCGGACCAGATCTGCATCTGTGCATCGCATACCCATTCCGCACCGGCCCCCTACGACGCCCACGATGGCGCCGCGGGAGTTGCGCAGTACGTTCAATTCCTGCAGCACGCACTTGCGGATGTTGGTCTGGCTGCGATCGCCAATGCCCAGCCATGCCGGCTGCGCACCGGAGTTGGCGCGGTCGATCTGTTCCGCAATCGGCGCACGCGCGGCAATCCGAACATCGTCGATTCGCGCGTCGCTGTGCTGGCCGCCGAACACGCAACGAGCGGGCAGTTGCTCGCCGTGCTGTTCGGCGTCGGTTGCCATCCGGTGACGTTGGGCTGGGACAATATGTCGATCAGCGGCGACTTCGCCGGCTACGCACAGACCACCATCGAACAGCGTCTTGGTGTTCCCAACGCGCTCTTCTTCAACACCACAGAAGGCAACGTGATTCCGCTGTCGAGCCCGAATCTCGATGCGCTCGACCCACGCGGCTATTGCGGCGGCAGCTTTGCCGATACGGTCGAACTCGGAACCGCTATTGCGCACGAAGTGGTGCGGGTCGTCGCCGCGAGTGTGCCCCACGATGACGTTGTTATCGCGTCGCGCCGCGCTGATCTGCAAATCCTGCCGAACTACGCCGATCTGACTACCGCGCAAGCCGCAGCATTGTACGCCCGTTGTACTGATACGCTGGTCGAATATCTCGGCGCGGATTTCGAGCGCGCGATACCGCAGGCTCATTTATGGTCAGTCGCCTCGCAGCGCGTCATTGAAGACGAGTTATCCGAAGCCGACATGCGCGCGCTGATGATCGCCTGTTGTCTGCACCGCGGCCTCGGCCAGCGCCTCAAACACCCGAGCCCGCCGCGTACGGTTGCGGTTCCGCTGCTCGTCATGCGCATCAACGACTTCGATCTGTTGGCGCTGCCTGGCGAAGTGCTGGTGGAAGTGGGACAGGAGTGGTCACGTCGCGTCGGATCCGCTTCGGCATTCATTATCGGCCTGGCCAATGCACACCAGCGCTATCTGCCGCGCGCCGCGCATTTCGCCGAGGCCGATGCCGATGTCCGCTACGAGACGGTCACGGCGGGCCTTGCGCCCAACGGTGTCGAAATCATTCTGGACGAAGCCACCACGCTGTTGTCGCAGCTGCGTGCCCACGCCACCTGACGGCGACAGCGATGCACCCCGACGAGCAACGTATGCACTCACGCGGGGCCGGGTTCACTTGATCAACAGGTCGGCAGCCGCCGCATCGAAGGTTGGAAAGCGGAAAACGAAACCGGTTTCACGAAGGCGCTCGGGCGTAACACGTTGCCCATCACAGACGAGAGTCGCCATTTCACCGAGCGCCAACTCGAGCACGAACCGCGGCGTCGGGACGAATGCCGGCCGCCCGAGGCGACGGCCGATGATTCGCGCCGCGTCCGCGTTGCGGATAGGTTGCGGCGCACTGAGATTCACCACACCCGACAGCGCGTCATGTGCGGTCACAAAATCCAGCGCCGCCACAAGATCGGCGATCAGTAGTGTCCGGTTAAAAGTCGAACAAGATCATTTGGTTAGGGTTGGTTGGTAGTTCGATTGGTGACTCATCGGGCTGCAAAGCGGAAGAAAGCTGGGTTTTCTCAAAGATTGAGACCGACAAGATCTGTAGGCATGT
>CAYUMA010000752.1:0-3939 GCA_964445675.1 uncultured Pseudomonadales bacterium
CGCCGCTTCGCGCTCGACCGACGCGGCGAGGTCCGCGTTGCTTTCCTGCAGTTCGTTAACGAGCCCGGCGTTTTCGATGGCGATGACGGCCTGGGCCGCGAAGGTTTCGAACAGCCGTATCTGACGCGGCGTGTAAGGCGCGGGCGAGCGACGGCTGACCACCAATCGACCGAAGGGATCCGCGGACGTCGTCAGCGGCGTGACGATGGACGAATTGACCCCACCGATCTCCCACACCTTCGCCAGCTCGGGTGCATCGATACGAATGTTGTCCGGGCCGCCGTGGCGCATCACGGTCGCAATCGCGTTGCTCGAGTCCGATGGCACGGGTGTGGGCGCAGCGAGGCGGGAATGCGCGGCAATTTCGCCGCTTGTCGCAACCGCAACCCGAGCCGCGGAACCATCGGGCATTCTCCGGATGACGATCGCGGCGTCGGAATTAAGCAGCGTGCACGCCTTGACGACCACCGCATCCAACGCGGCCTGAAGATTGGCCGGTGCGCGGCTGATGACTTCGAGCACCTCAGCGGTGGCCGTCTGTTGTTCAAACGCCTCCGCGACCTCGCGATTGCGCGCCTGCAGTTCGTTGAACGCGCGGGCGTTCTCCACGGCCACGGCCGCCTGTGCGGCGAGGTGTTGCAGCAGCGGTATATGAGTTGCGTCGAACGGCCGCGCCTTGCTGCGGCGCGCGAGCATGAAGCCGATTCGAGTCGTCCCGGAAACGAGCGGCACCCACAAGAGCGCGAGTTCCGTGAGCCCATCGGCGCGCGTGATCTCCGCAAGCTCCGGATACTCCGATTCCCAGTCCTCGATCCGACCGGCCACGTGGGCGAAGCCGCGGAGGTCGGCCGCGACACTCAATCTGGAATTCGCAACACCGCGCTCGTAGACGCGCAAACCACGGATGGCGTCCCAGGTCTGGAACGCGGGTTGTCCGTCCACGCCGTTGACCTGGAATCCGATCACGCCGTGGTCCACTTCGCAGAGCCGTTCAATTGCGCGTCCGATCGCCGGCATGATCCGTTCGAGGTCGGCGGGTGATTCGTTGATGATGCGCAGGATCTCCACGGTCGCGGTTTCGCGTTCCTGCGCCGCCGCGCTTGCCTGCAGCGCGGCATCGCGCTCCTGTTGGGTATAGGCGACCAACGCCTGCGCCCCCGCGAGTTGCATCTGCAGTTGCTCGATTGTCGGCTTCATGACGCTGCCCCCACCTGCACGCACTCCACCGGCAGCGTGATCGTGAACGTCGAACCGACGCCGGGTTCGCTCGCGTTCACATCGAGGGGCTGTTCGCTGATGCTACGCGCGCTGCCGGCTGTCACGGCTGCGGCTGCCCTGCAGCATCGTGTTCGCGCCCCGCGCGCTCGAGGCATTCCCGCAACTGTTCGAGTGTCTGCGTCACGTCGCACCCCCTTCTGCACGCGGACCCGCGGCAGCGTGATCGTCGAACCGATACCTGCATGCAGTGTTCGAACACCGTCGCTGTTATTGGTGAGCGATCAACGCGACGCGCGTCAGTTCTACAAAATTCGCGCTGCCGAAGGCGCGTTCAATTGCCGAAAGGTTGTTCCTCAAGAGAGACTCCAACTCGGCATTCTCGATATTCCCCGTCGATATGAGCAGTAGCCGCGGTTGGTCCGTCAAAAGAAAGGTCTGCACGAAGTCGCTGTCTTTCGTGACGACGATCCGGCCTTCTGTCACAGCGCACGCGACGATTTCCGCGTCGGTCGTCCGATTTCCGGCGGGCAGTTCGAGCGTGTGCCGCGAATCGTGCCCATGCTGCCGTAGCCACTGGGTGAGCTTCAACGGCAGCTGCGCATCGATGAGGAATCTCACGTCGTAAGAGGTTCCACTCGGTTCACGTGAGCCAACCGCGCCGCGTAGGCGAGTGATGCGAGGATGTCTTCACGTTCGAGGTCCGCGTAATCGGAAAGGATCTCGTCGATCGACATGCCGCTTGCGAGCCAGCCCAAGACGGATTCGACCGGATACCGTAAGCCGCGAACACACGGCTTGCCGTGGCAGATCTCGGGGTCGATGGTGATTCGGTTATTCATCGTTTGCCTACGCATCATGCATGGTCAGAGTATAGGCGCGAACGGTGCTTTGGTCGTCCTCACGGAACCGACCCCACCTGCACGCACTCGACCGGCAGCGTGATCGTGAACGTCGAACCCACGCCGGGTTCGCTCGTGACCACGATGTCGCCGCCCAGCATCCGGCAGAAGTCGCGCGAGATCGCGAGGCCGAGGCCGGTGCCACCGTATTTGTGCTGCGTGGTCGCCTCCGCCTGACTGAACGACTTGAACAACTTACCCATCTGCTCGGGTGTCATGCCGATGCCGGTGTCGCTGACGGCGAACGTGAGGTGCGGAGTCCCTTCTTCGTGTTTCGCGATGCGCAGCGTCACCGTGCCGCCCTCGGTGAACTTCGCCGCGTTCGACACCAGATTCAGCAGCGACTGGTGCACCCGCACCGGATCGGCGTGCATCGTGCCGATATCGGCCGGGCAATCGACGATGAAGGCGTTGCCTTTCTTCTCCACCAGCGGCTGGGTGACGGCCTGGACTTCGCGCACCATGCCGGCGATGTCGAAGGTTTCGATGTTGAGCGTCATCTTGCCCGCCTCGATCTTCGACAGATCGAGGATGTCGTTGATGAGTCTGAGTTGATGCCGGGCGGCCGAGCCGATCTTGCCGAGGTCGGAGACGAAGGACGCTTCACCCATGTCCTCCGCTTCTTCCTGCAGCAGCTCCGAGTAGCCGATGATCGCGTTCAGCGGCGTGCGCAGCTCATGGCTCATGTTGGCCATGAAGTCACTTTTGTGTTGCGAGGCAACCGTGAGTTCAACCGTGGTCGCCTGCAATTCATCGAACAGGCGTGCGTTCTCGATGGCGATCACGGCCTGGTCGGCGAACGTCTCGATCAGCGCGATCTGCTGCGGGGTGTAGGGTTCGGCAATCGTGCGCGTGAACGTGAGGACGCCAATGGCACGATCACCCTTCATCAGCGGCGCGGCCAGGAACGCGCGTTGGCCGCTCAAGGACGCCACGGTTGCTGTCGCCGGGAATTCGCGCGCGTCGCGTATGACGTTGTCGGAGAAAACCGTTCGCCGTTGCAGTACCGCTCGTCCCGAGACCGATCCCCGGTCGATGTCCAGGGTCGTTCCGATCGTGTTGACGAGGCCGGCTGCCACCGCACCGTACAACGCGGCCCAGACGAGCTTGCCGTCCTCGACCAGCAGCGCCCCCGCGCCGTCGGCGGCACACAGCCGCGCACCGGTTTCCATGATCGATTCGAGCACGGGGCGTGCGTCGGTGGCCGAACCCGCGATGACGTTCAACAGGTCGGCCATCGCCTTCTGCACGTCGAGCGCTTCGCTCACTTCACGATTGCTGTCGCGCAGTTCGCGAATGAGCCGCGCGTTCTCGATGGCGATGGCCGCCTGGTCGGCGAAGGATTGCAGCAGCGTGACCGCGGCGGGGGCAATCCGTTCACCCGTTTCGTTGGCGATGCCGAGGAGTCCGAGCATCGAGGCGCCGCGCGCGATCGGGACTAGCGCGAATGAACGCGCAGGAGCCTTTTCGTGGACCACTAACGGTGCATGCGTTTCCCTGACCCGGTCGAAATCGGCAGACTTCTGGCGATCTCCAAGCCTTCCCCATACTTGTTCATCAGGCTTGACCGAGATGCCCCGTAACACGATCTCATCTCCGTCAATTAGATAAAGCGCCGCTCTCAGTTGTGTGAGTCGCCGTGCGGCTTCGGTAATGACGCGCAGCGTGGCATCCAGTTCTTCCGGCGCAGTGCTGATCTGCCGCAGAATTTCGCTGCCGGCTTCCTCGCGCCTCAGCGCCTCCGTTATCTCCTGGTTGCGCGCTTGTAGTTCGTTGAACAGCCGCGCATTTTCGATCGCGATGAGCGCCTGGCTGGCGAACG
>CAYUMA010000753.1:0-2673 GCA_964445675.1 uncultured Pseudomonadales bacterium
GGGTATTGCGCAGTACGGGCGTACGGATGCCTCACCAGCGGGCCCCAACGTCTGCCGAACGCCATCTGGTCTTCAGGCGTCAGTTGTTGTGATGGAAACGCGAGCACGTGGTGTTCGCAGAAAAGCGCGTTCAGCGCTTCCCACGTCGCGTCGTCGATCTGACGAACGTCGACATCTTCGATGATCGCTCCCAGTGGAGCTGCTAAACGCCGTACCCGCATGAGACACCTCTTCGCGAACCACGCTGAGTATCACGCGACTGCGCAGCGAAGGGGAAGCAGCTACTGAACTCGCCTCGGGCGGCGATGCTTGGAGTTGGGGGCGGGGATGCCGTGATATCTCACCAAGTGGCCGAGACACCAACGCCGCGAGTGGGCCGGGAGCTCAATCGGCTCGAACACAAAATGTGTAGTGCCATCGCGGTACGGGGTGTTCACCGGGTACATCCTGTACGCGGCCCTTCGGGCAGCCTTCGGCTGCGCAAATCGGCCTTCCTGGCGATTTATGAGCTGATACACCACCTGCCCCGCCCCGTTCGTACTCAGCCGTTCTACGGGATGGTGCCGACAGTGCATGGAAGCGCGGCTGACCCACCTCGTTGGGTGCGCTGCTGATGTTTGCCGGTGGGTTCCTTCAATCACTCCGTGAGGTATACTCGCAGCCATGACTAAATCTGCCAAAGACTTAGTGGAATCGGCCAAACGATTGCCCCTCGCAGAACGTGCTGCGGTCATTGAGGCTTTGCTCGATTCTATGGACGCGCCCGACCCCATCCTCGACGCGAAATGGACGGTAGAGGCTGAGTCGCGGTTGGCGGCTCATGAGTCTGGCGAGTTGCAGTCGATAGATGCCGACACGGTGCTCGCACAGCTGCGTAAGTGAAGGCTCGGTTCCTGTCAGTTGCTGCCAAAGAGCTGACGGAAGCAAACGACTACTACGAATCCATCTCACGTGATCTCGCCCGTCGATTCATCTCTGAGATCAATGCTGCGCTGTCACGAATTCGGAACCTAAGACAATCAAGTCAGTTACCCTTCCGATACGCACGGAGGACTCTCAAATGTTGTCGCTCAAACCGGGAAGACCAGAAGACGTTGGGTTCTGCCCGGAACGTATGGATTTGATTCGCCGTCGCCTGCGGTCGTGGGTCGCGCAAGGTCGCACGCCGGCCATTTCGGCACTCGTCGCGCGAAAAGGTGTAGTTGTACTACAGGAAGCTCACGGCAAACGCACACCTGAGTCTGCGGACAACAGTCTCAAAATCGACGACATTTTTCCGGTGATGTCGGTTTGCAAGCCGTTCGCCGCAGCGGCCGCGATGGTGTTGGTTGAAGAAGGCTTATTGAGTCTGAATCGACGCCTCAGAGATTACGTTCCGGAAGTTCAAGGTGATGGGACGGATGAAATACTCATCCATCACCTCATGACGTGGTGCGCGGGATATAAGGAATTCGATCTCTTCGACTATGTCGCTCGAAATCCAATCAAAGATCTACCGCCGATGGAATCAACTCAAGACGAGTGGAGCCATCGCTTCCTGCACGAACGCTTCCGGGCTCCCCTCTCCTTCAAACCTGGCACCGAAAACAGCTACGGAATCTACGGTATTACGCTGCTGGGCGAAGTCGTCAGGCGCGTATCGGGACAAGCCTTTGGCGACTTTGTCGCCGACAGAATCCTGAAGCCGCTGAACATGAAAGATTCCGCGTACGTGCCGACCCCAAGCATGAAAGACAGGGTGGTCTATCGCAGCAAGGAGCTGCCATTCGGCAACGATGAATTTCATTTCAACATCAACACGTCAGTTGCAACGCCCACCGCGGCAGGCGGATTGCTCAGCACGCCGATGGACCTCGCCATATTCGCGCAGACCTTCATGAATGGCGGCAGCTACAACGGCACTCGTATTCTCAGCCCTGTCACCGTGTCGGAGATGATGCGCAACCAGATACCCGGCGTGCCGGCGATGGGTTGGGGCAATCGTATGATTCCCGAGGCGTCGTGGGGATTGGGTTGGATGATCCAAGGTCAGGAGAAATGGCCCTATTGGACGGGCTCGTTGCAACCGGTCGGGACTGTCTACCATCAGGGAATCGGCGCGTGCTTTCTGTGGATGGATCTGAAGCACGAGGTCATCGGCGTCTACCTGACCGTCGCCACTAAGGTGGACTTCCAGACCCTGGAACACAATTGGGATCTGGATCTTTTTCAGAACATGGTTACCGCAGCCATAGTCGACGCCGCATGAGCCGCGAGGCGTGACCTCGCAAACAGTTCAGCTGAGGGGATCTGTTGATCACGCCGTCAGTTCGCGTGCCAACCGGTCCGCCGGATCCGGCGCGCCCATGGCGCGGTACATCGCTTCGGCTTCGCGCAGACCTGCGGCGAGCAGCGACGGATCGTTGCGCGCGGCGAGGCGGGCCTCCGCTTCGCGCAGGCGCGGCAGCAGTGAATTGCCGCCGCTGCGGTCCACCAGTTCGCGCGCCTCAGCAACAATGGTTGTGATCTCGTGCGCTGGTGCGTTCGCATGAGCGAGCGCATCGACGAGTGCGGCGCGCGTCAGCGCAGCCTGAAACCACATGCCGCCGGCATCCGCGAACTCGATACCTTCGCGCGCTTTGCCGATCGCCGCCTCCACATCGCCGCGAGCGAGGCATGAGTCCGCGAATACCG
>CAYUMA010000754.1:0-2309 GCA_964445675.1 uncultured Pseudomonadales bacterium
CCGGATCAAACTCGCCGACGTGAACGACGCCTTCAAGGCGCTCGCGACCGGCGAAGTGGCCCGCAGCGTCATCATGTTCAACTGACGGCGAAGCTGGAGTGCGCTGGATTTCATTCGAAAAGGCGGGACGTGCGTCGTACGGCGTGGTCGTCGGTGACGGCATCGTCGACGTCTGCTCGCGACGACCCGCCGATCGCACCCTGAAAGACCTGTTGGCGAGTGGTCAACTCGCAGCCGCAGGCGCGGACGCCGCCAAGCAGAAGCCCGACCACGCACTACGCGATGTCAAATACCTGCCGGTGATCACGAATCCCGACAAGATCCTGTGTGTCGGCATCAACTACAAAGCGCACCAGGAGGAAACGGGCCGCGATCCAACGAGCCATCCGACGATCTTCGTCCGGTTCGCGCAGGCGCAGATCGGTCACGAACAACCGATGATCCGGCCGAAGGAATCCGACCGCCTCGACTTCGAAGGGGAGATTGCGCTCGTCATCGGTAAACGCGGACGCCGCATTCCGGCGGCGAGAGCGCTCGAGTACGTCGCCGGATTCAGTTGTTACAACGACGGCAGCGTGCGCGATTTCCAGCGCCACACCACGCAGTTCACGCCGGGCAAAAACTTCGCCGGCACCGGCGGCTTCGGGCCGTGGTTGATGACCCGCGATGAATGCGGCGACCTCGCAGCGATGGAGTTGACGACGCGGCTGAACGGCGAGGTGATGCAGAACGCAACCGCGTCGCTGCTGATCTTCGGCTTCGCCGAGATCATCGCGTACTGCTCGACGTTCATCGATCTGGTGCCCGGTGACGTGATCGTCAGCGGTACGCCTGGTGGCGTTGGCGCCGCGCGCAATCCGCCGCTGTTCATGAAGGCGGGCGGCGTCATCGAGGTCGAAGTGAAACCGATCGGCGTGTTGCGCAACCGGGTTGTCGACGGCTGAGCGCTTCTTTGTAGGAGCGATCTCCAGATCGCGATGATCAAGCCGGAGACCGCTCCCACAAAGAACCGCGATCAGCCCAACGATTCCGCGCCCGGTCGACCAACCGCTCCGGCAACCATGTTCCGCGTCTGTTTCGTCGACGTTTGCGTCGGCTTGCCGCGTGCCGCGAAGTTGTACGGCGCGGTGTCGATGTCTTCGAGTTCGATGTCGCCGGCGAGTACCGCCTTCTTCCACTGCTGATGCACGTCTTCGCGGCCGTGAAATTCCGGCATCACGTCTTTCGCAAACAACTCGAGGCTCGAGCAGATGTCCTCGTGGGAATTTTTCCCTGCCTGGTTCAGCAGGATCACCTGATCCACGTTCGCAGCTTCGAGTTCGAGCAGGCGCTCGCGAATCGTTTCGGGCGAGCCGATCAACTCGCTACCGGTGCGCTTCTGTCCGGCGGGTGTCTGCTTCCACTCCTGATAACGTTCCCAGAAGTTGACCGTGCCCGGCTCGAACGGACCTTCCTTGTTGTAGAGCCCGAGCGCGAATTGGAAAAACGTCCAGCCATCGGCTTTACGCCACGCTTCTTCGTCGGTCTCCGCGCACATGAATCCCGACACCACCGCGATGTTGGGATTCGTCTGATAGTCGCAGAGTTTTTCGAGGTCGCGCAGATAGGTGTTGTAGTACGCGTTGACCCACGCTTGCGCCGCCTTCAGATCCGCGAACTTGAAGCACAGTGAGCCCATGCCGCGGTGCGCCGCATAACGGATCGTGTCGAGTTGCGAGCACGCGACCCACAATGGCGGATGCGGCTTCTGCAACGGTTTTGGCACGACGGCGCGTTTCGGAAACTTGAAGTATTCGCCGTCGTATTCCCAACCGTGGTTCCAGAACATCGGCAGTACGCAGCGCACGCCGTCTTCCCAGACATCGCGTTTGTCGCGAAAGCGCAGATTGAACGGATGCAGTTCCGTCACGGACGCACCTTCGCCGAGGCCGAGTTCCACGCGGCCATCGGAGACGAGGTCGAGCGTCGCCACTTTTTCGGCGACGCGCGCGGGGTGGTTCGTCGTCAGCTGGATGATGCCGTGACCGAGGCGGATGTTCTTCGTGCGCTGGCTCGCGGCGCCCAGGAACACTTCGGGTGCGGAGGAGTGCGAGTACTCTTCGAGGAAATGGTGTTCGACCTCCCACGCGTAGTCGAAACCAAGCTTGTCGGCCAGTACGATCTGGTCCAGCGACTGCTTGAACAGCCGATGCTCGCTGTCCTTGTCCCAGTTTCGCGGCAGCTGGTGCTCATAAAAAACGCCGAATTTCATGCCCGTTTCTCCCGTGTCGTCCCCGTTGCGAATGCGACCGATGGTGGCACCCGACCCT
>CAYUMA010000755.1:0-1820 GCA_964445675.1 uncultured Pseudomonadales bacterium
GCAGGTAACGCGATCACACGAAACACCCTCGGGCTCACTCGCTCGGTGATCGCCTTGATCGTGCCGCCCTTCCCGGCGCCATCGCGGCCTTCGAAGAGGATGCACACCTTCAGACCTTTGGCGATCACCCACTGCTGCAGCTTCACCAGTTCGCCGTGCAGCCGTTCGAGTTCCTTTTCGTAGACCTTACCCTTCAGCCGCTTTCCCGACTCCGCATCACCTTCGTCCGCGTTGTCGTGCTTGTCGTGTTTGCTCACAGCTTGACCCCCGAGTTGTTGCCGCGGTCAGCCAGAAACTTGGCCACCGCCATTTCCACATTGAAAAACATGCGCTGATCACCAAGCGTATCGCCGAGCGGCGAGCGCCGGACCAACGCGAATACATCGGATGTAAGCCCCGCGACCCACAGCGAAACGCCACGGTCCTTGAGCCGCTGCTCCGCCTTGATCAGCGATTTCAGCGCCGTGTACTCGAGGTCGAACACCGCGCTGAGGTCGAGCACGACTACGTCGGGGTTCGCCTCGGTGACGAACGGTCGCATCTTGTCCATCACCCGTTCCATGTTGACGAAGAACAGCCGGCCTTCCGGGCGCAGTATCAACAAGCCCGGGAATGACTCGTCGTCGGCGTGCTCGACGGAGCGCGGGCGAAACACGTTCGTACCACGCTTGCGGACCAAGGCGTACACCGGCGGATTTGCGGCCTGGTGCATCAAGGCCACCAGCGACACGATGATCGAAACGAGAATGCCCTTCAGAGTGCCGAGCAACATGACACCGAGGAAAGCGGCGACCGCCCAGATGAACTCGGTGCGTCGAATGCGCGCAATGCTGCGGAAGTCCGCGGGCTGGATGAGCCCCACCGAATAGACGATCACGACCGCAGCCAATGTCGCCTGCGGCATCAGACCGATCAGCGGCGACAGGAACAACATAGTCAGCAGCGCCATCAGTGCCGTCACACTGCCGGCGATCTGCGTCTTCGCGCCCGTCGTGCGATTCACAGCCGTCTGCGAGGTTCCGCCGCCGCCGGGCATCGCGCCGAACAGCGCACCAGCCGCGTTCGCAACTCCAGTCGCCAACAGTTCCACATTGGGGCGTGGCGACGGCTCGTCGCCTGCAACGAATGCGCGGCCCGCCGCGATCGTTTCGGTGAAACTCATCAGCGCGATGCCAAGCGCACCCGGCCACAGCTGTTCGACGAGACTCAGATCCGGCAGCGTGAGCGGCGGCAACCCGGCCGGAATCGCACCGACCAGTTCGATGCCGTAGGCCTGCCACGCGAACAAGGCGGCCAGTGCAATCGCACCGCCCACGGCGATCAGCGGCGCCGGCCACCGGGGGCGCAACTTCTCCAGTGTCGTGAGCACGATGATCGTTCCGATGCCAACCGCCAACGTCGCGATTGACGCATCCGACAGCCCGAGTCCGATGCCCGCCACGTTGTGCACGAACGTCCCCTTCGCGAAGTGAATGCCGAGGATCTTCGGGATCTGGTCGACGATGATCACGACCGCAATGCCGGCTTTGAAGCCGACCAGCACCGGTTCCGAAATGAAGTTTGCGACGAAGCCGAGCCGCAACACGGACGCCAGAATCAACACGCCCCCCACCATCGCCGTCAGCAAGGCGGTCGCTTGCAACAGCAGCGCTGGATCGCCGTTCGGCGCGATCTGTCCGAGCTGCGCAGCGGTGAGAATCGCGAGCGTCGTGCTGGTACTCACGCTCAACGGGCGCGACGTGCCGAGCAGCGCGTAGACGAGCATCGGAATGAAAGCGGTGTAGAGGCCCACCTGAATCGGCAGCCCGGCGACCGTCGCG
>CAYUMA010000756.1:0-3508 GCA_964445675.1 uncultured Pseudomonadales bacterium
AAAATCGAGACGATGTTCGGATGCGGAATGCCTTGCGACTTCGACGCCTCGCGTTGCAGCGCGATGAATGCATCGGGATGCGCTCGGAAGTCGTTGTTGAGCACCTTGATCGCGACGTACGGCTGCCGATCCTGCGCTTCGACCTTGCGCAGATCTTTCGCGCGGTAGACGGTCCCCATGCCGCCACTGCCGAGCTTTTCATCGAGGATGAAGCGCTGTTTGAGAATCCGCGGCGTCGCCGCCGGCGCTCCGCTGCCGGAGCCGCTGTTAACACGCAGCACGGTGACGTCGTCGGCAGTCGTGTCGCTCGTGATGTCGTTCGTTGTCGCCGGGATCACCACTGTCAGCGCTCCCGCCGCGAAACAACCACGGATACGTTGTCGCGCGCGCCGCGCGCGAGGCACTCCGCCAGCAGCTTGGACGCGCAGTCGCGCACGTTCTCGGCCGCAAGCAGATCGCGGATCTGCTGATGTTTCAGTTCCCGATACAGGCCATCCGTGCAGAGCAGAAACGTGTCGCCGAGGCAGATGTCGAACACGACCACATCAAGGTGCAATTGGCCCTGGCCGCCGACGGCGCGCGTGACGACGTTGGTTTCCCGTGCCTGCGTGGTGCGGATCGTAATCACGCCGTCGTCGAGGAGGTCGGAAATCGGATTGTGGTCGCGCGTGATCTGCGTCAACACGCCATGGCGCAATCGATACAGCCGACTGTCGCCGGCCCACAACGCGACGCCGACCTGGTCGCCGGTCAGCAGTGTCACGACGGTACTGCCGACGGTACGGCCGTTGCAGTGATTCACGCTGTGATCGCGCAGCCGCAGATTGACGTCGCACAGCAGATCGTCGACTTGATCCACCATCTCCGCGAGCGACGTGCGCGGTTTCGCCGCGGCGAGCGCTTCGGTGATTGCCTGACTCGCCAGATCGCCGGCGTCGTGGCCACCCATGCCATCGGCGACCGCCCACAGGTTCAATTCGGGACACGCGAGCACCGCGTCTTCGTTGTTCTTGCGCCGACTACCCGGATGGGTTTCCAGCGCGTAATGCCAACGATCCATCATCCTCTCACCCCGCGTGCTCGAACCTGACGACCGACTCTTGCGTCAGCGGCTCGCCGAAACTCAAGAGGCCCGAGCCCCACAAACGCACGCTGCGCCGATGCAGATACAGCACGCTTTCGGCTTCGTTACGCACGAACGTGCCGTTGCTGCTCTCATCGAACAACCAGAACGATTGCCGGCGGCAGACAAGGCGCGCGTGATGCCGCGACGCAAACGGGCGGTTCAATTCGAGATCGCAATCGGGATCGCGGCCGATGCGGAATTCGGCACCCTCGTTAAACGGCAGGGACCGTTTCAGGCCAGCGAATGAAAGTGCCAGCAGCGAGGCTGGTGCCAATTGCCGAGCTTCCATGCCAATGCAACCGTCGGATCGCGTTGTCGACGCAGCAGAATAGCCAACGTGGAGCCGACGTTACTGCGATGCCGCGCACACTCGCGGTTTCACCGCAGAGGGTTGGTCAATGCATCAGCGCGAACATGCGACGGCGGTAGCTCTTCGCGAGCTCGGAACCCTTCGGCAGCAATGCGAAGATCCGCACGAGCGTCGTGCGGCCGATGTCTTCGCGAAACTTCCGGTCCTTCTGCAGGATGACCATCGCGTGCGTGAGCGCCGCCTCGTAGTTGCCGTACACCGCCTCGACAACGGCGGCGGCATAACGGGACTCGAGATCATCCGGATTCTTTTGCAGCGCCGCGTCGATGTCAGCGAGCTCGCCCATCCCGGCGGCTTCTTCCATCAGTTGCAGCCGCGTCAACGGGCGGTCGCGGCCTTCGGTGCCCTCAGGAACTGTCGCGAGCACCGCGCGCCCCTCGTCGAGATCGCCGGTGAGGATGAGCACATCCGCATATTCGAGCTTGAACGCCGGATTCTTCGGTTCAGCCTCGAGCGCCTGCTTCAGCATACCGAGCGCCGTTTCATAATCGCCCGCCGCGAGCAGCGCACCGAGTTGCTCGCGCAGCAACTCGCCGCTCGTCATCGTCAGGCGATCGAGCATGGCGCGCAGCGCCCGCTCGCCCTGCGGCCCCTCCATCTGGTCGATCAACTGACCGTCCTGAATCACGCGGATACTCGGCAGACCCTGCACGCGCAGCTGTTGCGCAAGCGACTGGTCCTTGGAGACGTCGCACAACCCCAGCATGAACTTGCCCTGATACTGCCCCGCGAGCGTCTCGAGCACACGCCGCGCTTCTTTCGCCGCCGGCAACTGCTCGGCCCAGAACAACAGCACGACCGGCGCCTGCCGTGATCGTTCGACCACGTCGGTCTGAAAATTCTTGGCAGTGACTTCGAATACCGCGCGACTCTCCGCCATCACTCGTCCGCCGATCCAATTGGGAGCGGCATTCTACCCAGCAGCGACGCGGCCTCAAACCGCTCCCGCGCGCGTGCTGGCATTGCGGCTAGCAATGGACGGGTCACTCAAGGAAAATGCCGCCCCGGAGAGATGGCCGAGTGGTCGAAGGCGCTTGACTCGAAATCAAGTAAACCCTTACCGGTTTCCAGGGTTCGAATCCCTGTCTCTCCGCCAGATAGGGAAAGGGGACCGCCGCGGTCCCCTTTCCTTATCTGGTGCAGAGACGGTTGGATTCGAACCCTTCGGTTCGAACGAACGGCAGGACTGCCGTTCTTGACGGCGGCGCGCAGCGCCGACGCCCGATGGGCGAGGGCCACGGATGGCCTGCAGTGGCGCGATACTCGACCAGATGCCACAGGCCGTGGTCTATTCTCCCTAGTCCATCACTCGCAGGAATTGCGATGTCCAAGAGTTCATTGACGACTGGTCTGCTGACCGGTCTGCTCGGCAGCCTCGTACTGCTGTCGCAATCAGTCCTCGCCGCCGACACGGCCGACTGGGTCGAGCGGTCGAACAAGATCGCCTACAGCGTGCTGGAATCGCAGGCCCGATTCGCGCCGGAATTCTCCAGCCGGACCGGGGTGAGTGGCTTTGACGAAGATATCTTCGATCTGGGGCCAAACCTGAGCCAGCGGCAGATCGCCGCCGCACGCCAGAGCATTGAGATGCTCGAAGGGATGCTGGCCAAGGAAAGCGATCCACGAGTCGTCCAAGACCTGCGGATCATGATCAAGTCGCAGCAGGACAATATCGAGGCGACCCAGGTCAATTTCGATCGGGTGCTGCCCTACGCCAATATCGGCGGCCTGATCTTCGCCGGGTTCCGCGGTCAGCTGGACAAGCAGGTGCCGATGGAGCGGCGTCAGGCCGCGTTAGTGCGGCTCAAGAAGTACACCGGTGAGGCCGACGGTTTTCAGCCGCTGGTGGAGTTGGCCAAAGAGCGGCTGACCGAACGGATGACGGTCAAGGACCTGATTCCGCCGTTTCGCGGCGAAGTCGAGAAGGACCTGGAAGACTCACCGAAGCTGATCGCCGGCTTGCAGCAGCTGTTTGAAGGCAGTGGTCTGGAAGGCTGGCAGTCCTCACTGAC
>CAYUMA010000757.1:0-3436 GCA_964445675.1 uncultured Pseudomonadales bacterium
CTCCGGCGCGACGCATATGCCTCCCGGGCCAACGACTTCTGCCATGACGTCGGTCGCGAGCGCGAGCACCGGCCGGCCGGCCGCGAGACACTCGGCCGCACCGATGCCAAATCCCTCGCTCGACGACGGGAACACGCCGAAGTGCGTCTGCGCAAGCACGTTGGGCAATTGTTCGTGCGGCACAAAACCGAGGAAACGCACCTCGTCGTCCGTCAGCTCGAGTCGGGCTGCCTGCGCCTTCACCGCGGCCTCGGTCGCGCCCGCTCCCGCGAACCACACACCCACACGCGCCCGTTCTGCCGGCGTCAACCGGGCCAACGCATCAACCACCAGCGCGTGATTCTTAGCGGGCGAGAAGCGACCGAGCTGGATGAAAACACTTCGCGTGCGTGGCGGCGGCTCGGCAACCGCGAAGAACGCGTCGTCGACGCAGTTGTGCACCACATCGACGGCCACGTCCGGAAATGCCTCGGCGAGTTTCGCCCGCGACGCGTTCGAGACGGTGGTGACAACATCGTAGCGGCGCAACATCCACCGAAACAGCGAGCGCGCCACTGCACCGTGGCGCGCGTGCAGCGAGTGACGCGTCAGTACCGCGGGCGTCTCGATCCAGCGGAGCGCTTTGAACGCGGCGATCCAGAAAGTCCCCGGAAAACTGTGCACGTGGATCACGTCGAGACGTTCGCGACGAACCAGTCGCAACAGCCTCCATGCACCCAACGAGCCGCGAATGGCGCGCGCCGCGCCGCCGAACCGGCTGGTGCCGTCGCCCAACGACAGCTCCGTCAGCGCGACGCGACGCACGCCGAGCCGGCTCAGCGCAGCCTCGAATGCGGCCGCGCGATAGAACAGCGCCACGCACGGCTCGACCGCGGCGTCGCGAACCAGCGATTCGATCAGCGACTCGCCGCCACCATGGCGAACCGGCGAGATCACGTGCAGCACGCGCAGCACACGGCTTTGCATCAGTGATCCCGCGCCTGCGCGATTCGACCCGATTCGCCACTGAGCCCGGCATGGATCGCGCGCAGGTCGTGCGCGACGCAGCGCATCCTGACTCCGCGCAACAGCGTCGCCAGCGAAAACGCGCCGACTGCGAGCGCCGCCGCGACGGCACCGAGATACCGGCGCAGCACCACGATACGGTTCCGGATCAGATAGTGCCGGCGCGTCAGAACCGCGAGCCGCGACGCGCTCGCACCGACGCGATGCCGGATGCGGGCAGGCCGGGCGGTGATGGCTCGATAGCCGTTCGCGCGGCACCACGCCGCGAGTTCCAGTTCTTCGCAGTACAGAAACAAGCTGCCGTCGAAGTAATGGCCGACCTTTGCGTAACGGCTCAGCAGCAGTTCGCGGCTCACCAGCACGGCGGCGCCCGACACCTCGAACGTCGGCCATGCGTCGCCATTGGACGCAGGGGGTCGCAAGGACCTCGACGACAGGTACGCAAGCGGCGTCGCGTTGCGGCAGAACAGCGACGTCTCCCCGCTCGCGTCGAACATCCACGCGCCGACGAGATCGGCGGCGGCCGCCGTCGCCGTCGCGACAAGTTGCGACAATGTGTCCGGGTCGAAGTCGATGTCGTTGTTGATCACCCACACGTAGCCGGCGCCGTCGCGCAACGCGCGCGCGATGCCGAGGTTGTTGCCGGAACCAAAGCCGGTGTTGGTCGGCGACTCGATCAGCGTGACGTCCGGCACTTCGGCGCGGATGCGCGCCACCGAATCGTCGCGCGAGCCGTTGTCGACGACCACGATCGACTTCGCGGCATAGTCGAGCCGTTGGGCCGCGGCGACGCAGTGCAGCGTGTCGGCGGCGCCGCGCCAGTTCAGAATCACCACGCAGACGTGCGGCGCCACGGCATCAGCGCTTCGTCGCAACGAGCAGGATCTCTTCGCCGACGCGCCCCAAGACGCACGCCAGCTGCTCGATCGTCTGGAATGACCACCCGAGCGTGCGTTCGCCAACACCGTTCGCGGAGCCACGGCTCGCGGCCCACATCCAGCGAGCCGCGCGCGCCGGCGTACGCAGTGTGCGGATGACTAGCGGTGTCGCGCCGACCAATCGCGCGAGCGCCGTCGGCGTAAATAGGCACAGGTGGCGCGGCACTTCGAGTCCACGCCAGCGGCCGGCGAAGAACCACCGCCCGAGGCTCGCGACATTCGGCGTGACGATCACCAGGACGCCACCCGGCGCCAGCACGCGCTCGCATTCACGCACGAGCGCGACTGGATCCGGCGCGTGTTCGATCACATGATTCAGCGTGACGGCGTCGAACGCCACAGCGGGTGCGGTGTACTGCTCGAGCATGCCGGTGAAGACTTCGAGATTATGCTCGCGGCGAGCAAGCGCCGCCGCGTCCGCGTCCGGTTCGACGCCGGTCACCGTCCAGCCGAACGCGCGCATCCGCGCAAGAAATGCGCCGTTGCCGCAGCCGACGTCGAGCAGCGCGCCTGTACGCGCGCGCGGCAGCCACATCACCCGTCGCGATGCTTCGTCACAAAACCCGGGGACAGTACCGAGCAGGCGACCCACCGCCCGCCACGCGGGCGAGATTTCGGCCGGATAGCCGAGGCGGCCCGCGAGGATGGCACGCACCAGCTTCGGTCCGAGTCTTTCTGGACCAACGGCATCGGCGACGTGCGTGAAGTAATCCGCGTACGCGGCTTCCAGCGCGAGCGGGCCTGGCATCGGATCCAGCCACCACGCGCCGCAGGCACGATCATCGCAGCCGCGCATATCCCAGTACCCGCGCGTGCCGAAGTGTCGATCTGGCACACCGGTGTAACGCAACGTGCCGGGACCGTTGCAAACGGGACAACCCGGCCGCGCGATGCTGTCCGACGCCGACTTCACACGCTCGCGCTCCGCGTCATCCAAGTCCGAATGCGCGAGCGGTCCGAAGTCTGCAGCAGATTGCGCCACGCGTGCGCGGCTAGCACCGGCAGCGCCATCAACACGTACGTCGTCGCGTGTTCGTGCGCGTCCGCCCACACCGCGCCGGCGAGCAGCGCGACCGAGAACGCCGCGACACCGGCACTGTGCAGGAGCACTCGCCGCGCATCAGGCAGCAACACCGCGATGATCGCGCCACTTGCGACGAGATCAACTCCCGCGCGTAGCGTCCACGCGATCGCAGCCCCTTCGATACCCCATCGCCACGTCAACCACCACAACAAGAGGCAATACGGAACCAGTTCCGCGACGTGCAGCTTCGCTGACAGATCCGGCCGGCCGCACGCTTGCAGCTGCGCCACTGTCATCTGCGCCAGGCTGTTGAGGAACACGCCGAGCGACAGCCACTGCAACACCGCGCTGCCGTGCACGGCGATTTCCTCGCCCACCCACCATCGCAGCCCAGGGCCGGCGTACGCGGTAAGCAGGATCAGCAGCGGCAGGATCAGCAGAGCGATGCCGTCGAGGCCGCGCTGCAGGA
>CAYUMA010000758.1:0-2028 GCA_964445675.1 uncultured Pseudomonadales bacterium
GGGTTTTACGCGGCACAGGTCGAGGGCTTCTATCAGAAGAACGCGCTCGACGTCACGATCATCGAAGGCGGTTCAGGCACGCCGACGATCCAGGTGCTCGGCGCCGGGAAGGTCGAGTACGCCGTCGTGTCCGCGGACGAGGTGGTGATCTCGCACGACCGCGGCGCGAAGAACGTCGTCGCGCTGTTCGCGACGTTTCAGACAAATCCGCAAGCGATCATGACGCACGCCGCGCGCGGCTTTCGCAGGATCGAGGACGTGCTGCACTCCGACGGCATGTTGTTGTGGCAGGCGGGCCTGCCATACGCGCAGTACGTCGCGAAAAAGTATGCCCCGCTCAAAGTGAAGCGAGCGCCGTACCTCGGCGGCATCGGCAACTTCCAGAACGACCCGTTGCTGTCGCAGCAGAGTTTCGTCACGAGCGAACCGCTGACGGCGGTGCGCGCGGGGCTGAAAGTCACAACGTTCCTCATCGCCGATTGCGGCTACAACCCGTACACGACCGTGCTCGTGACGACGCGCGAGCATCTGACGCGCAATCCCGACGAAGTCAAACGAATGGTCGCGGCGGTGCGCGCCGGTTGGGAGGTTTATCTAAAGGACCCCACGCGCACCAATGCGACGATGGGCGCGATCAACAAGGCGATGGACGCGCAGACATTCAAGGACAGCGCGGCGGCGCAGATCCCGCTGATTCAGACGAGCGACATCAAGCAGCTCGGCGAGATGACGCTTGCGCGCTGGCAGACGCTGGTCGATCAGCTGACGCAGCTGAAGTCGATCAAGGGGCCGGTGAAGCCGCTGGACCTGTTCGTCGACCGCTGAAAAAGAGGGCGGTTAAAAAACGGGGGTCAGAGTGCCCTTAAACTGCGAAAGGCAGCCTGACCCCTTGGGAACCCCAAGTGGTGAACGTGTTGAGTTCTACTGATCGCGATCGGGCCCGCGCGGCCCAGACGTACTGCAGATGACGGCGCGCACGGCCATCAGAATAGTGATTGCGACGAAGATGGTTGTTGCTTCGATAGTCATTGGCGGGCTTCGGCTCGACGCAGTGTTCGGGCGCGCATCCTAGGCAACATCGCCGATCGACACAGATCATGCGCGGCCAATTGCCGATCACTCGAGCCCTGGAGCGGTTACGGACCGTTGCGCAGGTGTTACCGCGCAGTTGTGCCACCTGCTGAAGTTGAGTTGAAATGGTGGGCATCTGCCAGTTCCCGGAGTTGATGACATGGCCGCACTCGCAACCACCCAGCCCACGCTGGACGGCGACTATCCGCTGACGCAGCACCACATCGATTCGTTCCGCGACAACGGCTTCGTGTACCTGCCGAGCGTCTGCTCGCCAGCGGAAGTGGCGTACTTTCGCGAGGCGATCGCGCGCGTGACGTACGCACACAACGACGAGCGCCGGCCGCTCGCGGAACGCGATGCCTTCAAGAAGCTCGCGCTGCAGACGATGCAGATCCGCTACCACGACCCCGCCGTGATGGCATTCGTGACCGCACGCCGCTTCGGCAAAATCGTCGCCGAGCTACTCGGTGTGCGCGGCGTGCGCATCTATCACGACCAATCGCTGTTCAAAGAGCCGGGCGGCGGCGCGGCCAACAACATCACGCCGTGGCACCAGGACGTGTACTACTGGCCGTTCAATGACGGCACGGTGTGCGGCATGTGGATGCCGCTGATCGACATCACGGCCGACCGGGGCAACATGCGGTTCGTCAAGGGCAGCCACAAGTTTGGCTACCTCGGCGATCACCGCATCTCCGAAGAATCCCAGGCGGACTACGACAAGTGGATCGCGGATCAGGGCGCGCAGGTGATCGACGTTGTGCCGATGCGCGCGGGCGACGCGACGTTCCATCACGGCTGGTGTGTGCACGGCGCACGCCCGAACCTATCGGACACGATGCGTGAAGCGATGGTCGTCGCGTACCACCCGCAGGACGCACGCGTTGGCAAAGCCAACAACTATGCGAAGGTGCGCAACCTCGAGGCTTTTCTCGACAACCTCCCGGAAGGCGC
>CAYUMA010000759.1:0-2953 GCA_964445675.1 uncultured Pseudomonadales bacterium
ACTCGACATCGTCATCATCGTGGGGCTACTGGCGGCGCTGGCGATCACGTTCCTGTGGCGGCATGAGCCGGCGAGTACGCCGACGCCGGTCGCCGACGCCTCGATCGCGGTGTTGGCTTTTGTACCGATCGGCACCGAGCCGGCGCTGAAACCGTTGGGCGAGGCGCTGGCCGAGCAGATCACCAACAATTTGGCCGGTCGATCGGAGTTGAGGGTTGCGTCGCGCACGTCCGCGTTCGAGGTGCAACGCGGCAAGGATGCGGTCGCGATTGCGCGCGCGCTCGGGGTGTCGTATGTGCTCGAGGGCAGCGTACGGCCGGCGGATGCGCGTGTGCGCGTAACGGCGCAGCTGGTGCGCGGCTCTGACGGCGCGCACGTCTGGGTGGAGACCTACGATGTCGGCGCCGATCAGACCGCTGAACTCGACCGCGCCGCGGCCACCGCGGCGTTCATGGTCAACTCCTCTATCGCGCTCGAGCAGGATCTGCAGCACGCGCGGACGCGGACACAGAACCAGGCGGCGTACGACTACTACACCAATGCAATGCGACTGCCCCGACAGATCGCGGATTCGAAAGGGTGGGAACGCATCCTCGACGATGTCGACCGCGCGATCGCCCTCGATCCGGACTTCGTGCCGGCGCATCAATTTCGCGCCGGCATCTATCTCAACAAAGTGGGTTTTGGGGCCTGCGGTCCACGGTGCCCCAGCGAAGCGCGCCGGTCCATCGACCATGCGCTCGCGATGCAGCCGGACGATGCCGGCGTGCTGCGGAGTCTGGCGCGCCTTCAACTCGAGTTCGACTTCGATCCGGCAGCGAGCGAAGCAACCCTGGAGCGCATTCGACGAATCGATCCTCGCCATCGGCTTCTCAACGATTTGCGTGCGCGGCTTGCGATGTTCCGGGGCAACGTCGCGGACGCGCGCGATTACATGGCGCTCCAGATGGAGAGGACCCCGTACGACGCAAGTGAGTTCATCCTGTTTGCGATCGTGCTGCGGTCACAGCGGGATTACGCGGCGGCGGAGGAGGCGTTCGACGCAGCGATGCGGCTCGAGCCGCGAGGTCGCACCTACCTGCTGGCCGCGACGCAGCGTATCTCGCTGCTGATCGACCGCGGTGACACTGAAGGTGCGAAGGTCGCGTTCGAGCCGTTGTGGTCGCAGTATCGATACTCTGATCCCCTATTTTTTGCCCGAGTGCTGGGACAACTCGGCCATCGACAGGAAGCAGAGGCACTCGCGGCACGGCTTGCGGCTGACCCGCGGTCCAGCCCCTACAACGTCTTCCAGGCCTACTTCGGGCTCGGCGAGTACGCGGAAGCGCTCGTCTGGCTGCGCCGCGTCATCGACGATCGCGGGATATATGTGACCTGGCTTCGGCTCCCCAACCAGTTTCCCGGGTTGCAGGAAACGCCGGGCTACGCGGACGCGATCGAGTATCTCGATTCGCTGCAGAAGTCGCGTTAGCCCGCGATATGCAGTGTCATCAACGGGTGCGCTCGGCGTCTCTCACCCGCGCCAGACTCGCGGCCGGCCACGTCGTATCGCGGTCGTATTGTTCGGCGAATTGTGGAATACCCGGCGGTAGCGTCACCCAGGCTTGTTTGCGGCGCACCCAGATGTGCGCTTGCGGCGCAGCCACCGACGTATCGTCGAGCGTGCCTGGCTTCAGCGTGACGGTCGCGGGATATCGGGTGGACACCACATAGATCGTGGTCCGGCATCGGGCGCATGCATACGAAGTGCTGCGGGGACTGAGCGTGGTCGCCGACGTGCGACCGAGTGTGATGTCGAGGTCGTCGCGCAACACGATCGTCGTCATCGCGAACGCGCTGCCGGTCTTGCGCTGACAGTCCAGACAGTGGCACGCATGCGTGAAAAGCGGCGGGCCTTTCAGTTCGTAGCGCAGATCTTCGCAAACGCAACGGCCCGTGATGACTGTTCGCGTTGCATCGACCATGCTGGACGTTCGTCAGCCGAGCTTGACGATCGGCTCGGCGGTGTTGCGAATCAGCGTTGCGCGGCCCGGTCGCTTGCGCAACGGCGTGTTGATGATCTCGATGAGATCGTCGGCGCCGACACCCGCCGCGATGCGCTCGGGCGATGCGTCCTGATACAGCGTCGTGCGCTGGCGTGGTCGGCGCTGCGCGGACGTGATCATCGCGTGCATTTCTTCGGGCGACGTCTCCTGGCCATGCGCGGCGCCCGCCGCGCGCGTGATGCTCTCGTTCATCAGCGTGCCGCCGAGGTCGTTGCACCCCGCGTTGAGGCACGCGACGACACCTGCGTGCCCCATCTTCACCCAGGACGCTTGAATGTTCGTGATGACCGGATGCAGCGCGAGCCGCGCGACGGCGTGCATCAACACCGCTTCTCGGAACGTCGGCCCGCGGCGCGCGCGGCCCTTCAGATACATCGGCGCTTCCATGTGTACGAACGGCAGCGGCACGAACTCCGTGAAGCCGCCGGTCTTTTGTTGTTGCGCGCGAATCCGCAGCAGGTGCCGTGCCCAGTTTTCGGGCTTGTCGACGTGGCCGTACATGATCGTCGCAGTCGTTTTGAAACCGACGCGATGCGCGGTGTCCATCACCTCGAACCACTGCGCCGTGTTGATCTTGTCTGGACAGATGATGGCGCGGACTTCGTCGTCGAGGATCTCCGCCGCGGTGCCCGGCAAAGTGCCGAGGCCGGCCGCTTTGAGTCGCGTCAGAAATTCTTCGAGCGGGACGCCGAGCGTCGCTGCGCCTTGCCACACTTCGAGCGGCGAGAACGCGTGTACGTGCATGCCGGGTTGTGCGGCTTTGACCGCGTTCAGGATTTCGACGTAGGTGTCGCCCGTGTAATCCGGGTGGATGCCGCCCTGCATACACACTTCGGTGGCGCCACGATCCCAACCCTCGCGAGTACGCCGTTGGATCTCGTCGAGCGACAGATCATACGGACGGCCGC
>CAYUMA010000760.1:0-1667 GCA_964445675.1 uncultured Pseudomonadales bacterium
TGATCGTCACGACGCCACAGGACATCGCGTTGCAGGACGCGGCAAAGGGCATCGAAATGTTCCGCAAGGTGACCGTGCCGGTGCTCGGAATCGTCGAAAACATGGGCCTGCACGTCTGTCCGAAGTGCGGCCATGAGAGTCATATCTTCGGCGCCGGCGGCGGTGCCCGCATTGCGGGTGACTACGACACTGCGCTGTTGGCGACGCTGCCGCTCGCGATGGAAATACGTGAGCAGGCGGACTCGGGGCGACCGACCGTCATCGTCGATCCCGACGGCACGCTTGCGCGCGCGTACCGCGATGGCGCACGCCATCTGGCCGCGCGCTTGTGGCAGATATCGCGTGGAGCCGCCGCCGCGCCCCGCATCTCGATGACCGACGACTGATCTTCGGTAACGGAAAACTCGCAATGAGCATCAAATCGGATCGGTGGATTCGTGGCATGGCAGCCCAGCATCGAATGATCGAGCCGTTCGAGGCGCGCCAGGTGCGCGAGGTCGCGGGTGAAAAAGTGATCTCGTTCGGCACGTCGAGTTATGGTTATGACGTCCGCTGTGCCGACGAATTCAAGGTGTTCACGAACGTATTCTCGGCGACGATCGATCCCAAGGCGTTCGACCCGCGTAGCTTCGTCGACGTGCGCGGTGGTGTCTGCATTATTCCGCCGAATTCATTCGTGCTGGCGCGCACCGTCGAGTACTTCCGCATTCCAGCCGACGTATTGACGCTGTGCGTCGGCAAATCGACGTATGCGCGCTGCGGCATCATCGTCAACGTGACGCCGCTGGAGCCCGAGTGGGAAGGCCACGTGACGCTCGAGTTCTCGAACACGACGAACCTGCCCGCGAAAATCTACGCCAACGAAGGCGTGGCGCAGATGTTGTTTTTCCAGGGTGATGAGCCGTGCGAAGTGACGTACAAAGATCGCGGCGGAAAATACCAGGGCCAGCGCGGCGTGACGTTACCTAAGACCTGAGCGGCGTGTAAGACGCGCGACCGTACGCGCTCGTCAGCCCAATCGATACGTGTAGTCGGCATTCAGCAGCAATTGTCCCGACGTGAGGTTGCGCTCGCCGGCCGCGACAATTTCACCGATCACGACTGGCGCTTCGCCGGATTGCTCCAACGCCGTCAACGCCGCGGGCACGTCGCCCGGAGCGACACACAGCACGAAGCCGATACCGCAATTGAAGGTCCGCAGCATTTCCGTCTCGGCGACATTGCCGGCTTGTGCGAGCCAGCCGAACACCGCCGGACGCTGCCAGCTGTCGAGATCGAGCAACGCCGCCAGCGATTCATCGGCGAACATGCGCGGCAGATTTTCGATGATGCCGCCACCGGTGATGTGGGCCATTCCTGCGATCGGTACCGCGGCGAGCGTGGCGTGAATGGAACGCACATAAATTCGCGTCGGTGCGAGCAGCGATTCGAGCAACTCGCCGCCGGGCGCGTGAGCTTGATCGGCGAGAATGCGGCGAATCAGCGAATAGCCGTTCGAGTGTGGGCCGCTCGATGTAAGCCCGATCAGCCGATCGCCGCGCGCGATGTTGCGACCGTCGATGATGCGACTGCGCTCGACGACGCCGACGCAAAAGCCTGCGAGATCGTAGTCGCCGGCGCCATAAAACCCCGGCATTTCCGCGGTTTCGCCGCCCACCAGCGCGCAG
>CAYUMA010000761.1:0-7330 GCA_964445675.1 uncultured Pseudomonadales bacterium
GTTCGTCCGTGGTGTCCGAGTCTTCGGTCAACGCAATCGCATCGCGCAGTCCCGCGCACAGTTCCTCGCGCAACGCTACCGGCAACTCGGGACACCGTTCCAGGCGGTCGAGCAGCGCCGCTTCATACGCGCCTTGGCAACCATTGCGGCCGATCGCGCGCCGCACGGCGTCGATCGCGACGATGTTCGACGTCCCTTCCCAGATCGAGCCCAGATGCGCGTCGCGCACGAGCCGCGCGTTGACGAAGTCTTCGACGTAGCCGCAGCCGCCGCGCACTTCCATCGCATCCCCGGTCACGCGCCGGGCGTCGCGCGTCGCGCGCAGCTTCAGAATGGGCGTCGCGAGCCGCAGCACCGCGCGCGCTTCATTGGCCTGGCCACGCCCCGGGTACTCCGCTTCGTCGAGCGCATCCGCGGTGAACAAGCTCATGCTGAGTGCCTGCTCGCTCGGCAGCTGAATCTTCAGCAATTGGCGCTGTGCGAGCGGCAGCTCGAGCAGCCGCGCACCGAATACCTGGCGGTGTTGGTAGACCTGCCACGCATCGTGCACCGCGCGCCGCATCAACGCAGTCGACTTCACGCCGTTGGACAGCCGCGACCAGTTGATCATTTCGGCCATCTGCTTGAACCCGGCATCCAGATGTCCCAACGGATAAGCAATGGCGCCGTCGAGGGATATCTCGCCGCTCGCCATCGAGCGCGTGCCGAGTTTTTCCTTCAGGCGGACGATCCGATACCGGTTTGGCGTGCCGTCGTCGAGCTGGCGCGGCATCACGAACAGCCCCAGGCCGCGCGTTCCCGCGGGCGCGCCGGCGGGTCGCGCCAGCAGCGTCACAACGGAGGCGTCGGCATTCGAGCAGAACCACTTTTCACCGTGAATCCGCCAGCCGTCGGCAGTTTGCGTCGCAGTGCTCGTCAGCCGGCCGACGTCGGAACCGCCCTCCTTCTCTGTCATGAACTGCGCGCCTTGCCACAACTGCGTCATGTCCTGGCTCAACATACGCGGCAGGAATCGCGCCTTCGCGGCGTCGTCTCCGAAGCGACTGATCAGATGCGCCGCCGAATCCGTCACGTTGATCGGGCAACCCAGACCGAATTCGGCCTCGTTGAATAACAGCGTGAATGCGTGCTTCGCGACGGCCGGCAGCGCTCTCGGCCAGCCGAGGATCGGCCGGTGACTCAGCGCATGGATGCCGAATTCACCGTACGCGACCGCTTCGAGGCGGCGATACGCCGGGTGGTATTCGATCCATTGCACATCGCGCCCGAAACGATCGCGCTGGTGCAGCACGGGTGCATGCTTGTCCGCCAGCGCCGCGCACGCATCGAGTTCGTTGCCTGCCAGTTCACCCAGACGATCGAGATGCGGTTCGAGGTGGGCGCGCAGATCGTCCGCCAGGTACAGCGCGAGCAGGTCGCGCAACGGCTCGTCGGCACGATAGAAATTCATGCCGCGCGTATCCGGCGCGATCACGGAGGTTTCGACTGCGTCGGTCGGCGTGCTCACGGCGCGGCGCCGTCGTCGACGCGCGCGTCCAATCCGCGGTCCCGCAGTGCTTTCAACACCTGATCCTCCTGTTCCTCGCCGCGCATCTGCAGGACGAGGTCGACGATGACGGCGCGCACTGACGAGCCGCCAAAGGCGCGCTGATGTGCGATCTCGATGATGTTGCTGTCGAGCTCGCCGAGCAGTTGCGTCAGCTTGCCGAGCGCGCCGGGCACATCGTCGATCTCGACGCGCAGCCGTATCAACCGATGGCTGCGCACCAGACCCCGTTGCAGGATCGACGAGAGGATCATCATGTCGACGTTGCCGCCGCACAGCGGCACACCGACGCGGCGATCGCGGAATCGATCGGGATACCGCAACACTGCGGCGAGCCCCGCCGCACCGGCGCCCTCGACGACGGTCTTTTCGATCTCGAGAAGGTTGAAGATCGCGCGTTCGATATGCTCTTCATCGACCAGCACCACGTCGTCGACATAGCGGCGGATCAGCTCCATCGTCAATGTGCCCGGCGACTTCACCGCGATACCTTCCGCGACGGTCCCGCCGCCCGGTACTACATCCGCGATCCGATGAAACGCGTTGTACGCCGACGGATACCGACTCGTTTGCACGCCGATGATTTCGATCTTCGGATTGATCGACTTCGCGCCGATGGCGACCCCTGAGATCAACCCACCACCGCCGATCGGTACGACGAGTACGTCGAGATCGGGCGCCTGGGTCAGCATCTCGAGGCCGAGCGTGCCCTGGCCCGCAATCACCGCGGGGTCGTCGAACGGATGCACGAGCGTGAGGTTGCGGCGGCGCCCTTCCTCGAGCGCAAACGCGCGCGCTTCGTCGAACTGGCTGCCGTGCAGGATGATCTCGGCATCGAACACGCGCGTCTGCTCGACCTTGGCATTCGGCGTCGTGCGCGGCATGACGATGCATGTCGGGATACCGAGGCGACGGCCGTGATAGGCCACCGCCTGCGCATGATTACCCGCCGACATCGCGATCACGCCGCGGCGACGCTCGTCCGGCGTCAGTTCGAGCAGACGGTTCAGCGCGCCGCGTTCTTTGAACGATGCGGTGAACTGATGGTTCTCGAACTTCAAATGAATCTGCGCGCCCGTCAGCACCGACAGCGTCTTCGAGTACTCGAGCGGCGTCAGCACGATCTCGCCGCTGATCCGCGCTTGCGCTTGTCTGAGGTCCGCCACTGTTACGGGCATGACTCGAATTCACCGATCCAAGAATCCGTTCAGTATAACGGCGCGATTCGATCAGCGACGCGTCACCGTGACGACGCGCCGGGCGCCTATGCGATTCCGTAGATGCTCACTTCGAGTCCAAAGAATGCGAGACCGTCGCTCACGAGATGACGGGGCGAGTTCGCCTTCGATGATCTGCCCTCATATTTGTCACGCTCACAAGCATGTTCAGCCCCGCACGCGCGGCGGTGCCGGTGGTGTGCATCGGCAACCCGCACCGCTACCGCCGTCACTGTCCGCAACAGACGGCACTGTATCCGGTGATCGAAAGGAACCTGACGCCGTTTCTCGAGTATCTGCACACGCGTGATGCAGCGCTGCCGCGTTTCGTGATCGCCGAGTTCGAGGACTACCGACGCTGCGGTCGCCTGGAATACGGGTTCATACGGGTCAAGTGCGATGGCTGCCGCCACGAGCACCTTGTGGCCTTTTCCTGCAAACGGCGCGGGTTACTCCGGGCATCCTGCCCTGCGCCCTACGGGCCAGCCTTCGGCTGTTCAAAATCGCTCCCGGCGATTTTGTCTGCCCGTCGTGTGGCGCACGCCAGATGATCGAGACTTCTGCGCACCTCATCGACCACGTGCTACCGCCGGTGCCGATCCGGCATTGGGTGCTCGCGTTTCCCTGGCCCTTGCGATTACTGCTGTCGACGCGCCCTGAAGCCGTGACCCGAGTCCTCGCGATTGTCACTCGCGTCATCGAAACCGCACTGATCCGGCGTGCCGGGTTGACCCGGAAAGGCGGTGCCTGTGGCGGTATCGTCACGCTCACCTACCGGGCCAGATTCAGCGCTTCGGGAGTTCGCTCAATCTGATGAAGCTGATGCACCGCCCCGGACTTCTCGACATCTGGATACAGAGCGATCATTGGCCCGACTTCTGTCGTCTCCCCGACCTTCCGTACGACTGCCATCCCGAGAAGGCATCGGTGAACGAAGCCGCCGTGCAAATTGCGCCGGTGCCCCACGCATAACATCCGCCGCACTCGTGTGCCTGCTGAACCAGCCGGCAGTCACCACGGTCCAACCCCTCTGTTAGACCGTCTGGGAGAATAACGTCCATGCGCGTCAGCGATGTCAAACTAGACGAGGTCAGGGAGCGGGGATTTGCCATCGTCGAAGGCTTCATCAGCGGCGAAGCACTACGCGCGGCCCAAGACGCGTTGTGGGAAATCTACCCGCGGCCGACGGAGTTCTTCGCCGATCCGGACCGTCATGCGACGTTTTCGAGCAGCCGGTTCGCCGGCATACGCCATTTCCCATACCCGTCCTGGGCGTTGAATCAATTGACGGTGCTACCGGATCTCGTGGATGCCGCGGAACGGTTTTGCCACACCGCCGAGCTGAGCTTGTACAAGGTCGAACTGTGGGGGAAATACTCGGGCGCATCGACTATGCCTAAGCCCACCATCGCGACTACGCCAATCACATGCTGGTGGTGCCCAAGCTTGCCGGCAGCCACGTGCAGATGACGACGTTCATTCTGTTATCCGATGTCACCGACGCTGACGGGCCAACAAAGGTGGTGCCGCTGCAGTTCGCGCGTGATCGACCGCTGGTGCCGAACCGGCTCCCGCTTCGCTGCACAGTCACGCGATACTCAGCCCGATTCACCAACAGGCGGTTTGTGCTGCCTCATATAGACGCCCCAATTGCCAACCTGAATGAGGCTACGGCACAGTGGCTCGAGCAGGTTTTGGCCGGACGTTCCGAATTCGCGCGCGACCCGATCGGACACGTCACTTTCGATTTGCTGGGTGACGGCATCGGGCAGATGAGCGAGTTGTTGCGCGCATCCGTCACGCGCGAATCCGGGTACACGCATCAGCTGGTGATCAAGCTGCACACAACGATGGAAGAGATGCGCGATATCGGCATCCGCTACAACATGTATCTGCGGGAAGCCAACTTCTACACGCTGCTGGCCGCCAGCGTGCCGATACGCACGCCGAAAGTTTTCGCGGCTGCATTCGATAAGGACAGCCGTCGCACGGCGCTGGTCATGGAACACTTCGGCGCGAGCCATTACTCACCCGATCAGGTGGCCGGTGCGACCCTGGCGGAGATTGAGCTTGCGGTGGATCGACTCGCGATGCTCTCGGCGCAGTTCTGGGATTCGCCGCTATCGAAAGCTTCAATGGCCGGCTCCGGGACGAGTGTCTGAATGAGTACTAGTTCGAGTCACCGCCCGACGCCAGGGGGAAGATCGATGCCTGGCGATGGGATTACAATGAGCGCCGTCCTCACCGTTCTCTCGTTGGGCTGACACACAGGGAGTTCGCGGCGGAGACGAAACTGACGGCCGCAGAGTCGCCCTGCTAGTGGTACAGAATTCCGGGACCCATCAACAGGAACCGATTTCCAATGACGGATGGGCGGAGGAAAACACGCAGGTCAGCACTACTGATCTGTGAACTGGAAACCTTTCACGCCGCTCACGCGGAATTCAATGCGTCGGTCCTTGCCACGGCCAGATCGGCGTTTCCTGCAAGCCCGATCTATTTCCTCGCTTCCACCCGGCATTACGCCATGGTGAGTATCGAGCTGGAGAGGCACGGCATTGACGGAGTTGGTTTCGTGGAGTTGGCCGAACCACCCGCGAGCAATTGGTACTCCACGCGCGCGTACTGGTTGCGAACTGTCCGGTTAATCTACGGCCTGAGCCGGCAGCTCGATTGTTCAAAAATTCTGGTTTGCGGATTTGGCGAACAATTCCATCACTATTTCGCCATTCTGATGCCACGTTCGTTTCATGGACGCTGGTGCGGGCTCGTCCATCGCGCGTCCTATCTGACTCGAAAGAAGGGCCGAGGATTGAAATACAGGCTGAAGGAGTGTGCGATTCGGTTCCTGACGAGAAACAGAAGAAGCCGACTCATTTTCCTGGGCCCCACCATTGCCCGCCATATAACGGAAAACCTCGCATTTTCGGATGTCGATGTCAGATGGATTTATCACCCGTATTTATTTCCCGCAGACGCTTGCGTCAGTCCTCTCGGAGACGGCCGGATAGATTTTGTTTTTGCCGGTCGCACAGCGAAGGAGAAAGGGTTTGATATTTTTTGCCGAATTGCCGACGAAATCTCTTCTGCGTCCGCGAATCCCGCTATCAATCCTGTTTTTACACTGGCCGGGGGTTTGCGGTGGGTGCCGCGCGAGTATTCGGCTGGAGGCAATGTCCGCCTGGCGGATCCCGCCCTGCGACTGACGCGCGACGATCTTGCCGTGCAGTTGCACGGCGCAAGTTACCTGGTAATGCCCTACGACGCATCACGCTACGGGAGGACAAGCGCATCTGGCGTGCTACTCGACGCCATAAGCCATGTAAAACCGATCATAGCGCTCCGAACGGACGAACTTTCCTGCTATTTCGAATTGTTCGGCGACCTCGGCATTCTGTGCGAGTCAGAGGTCGAGATGAAGCAGGTGGTACTCGAGATCATCCGCAACCCGCCGTCGATCGCCTACGCCGCGCAGCAAGCAAACCTGCTTGCTGCGCGCGCGTTTCTTCGGGTAGATAACCAGAAAGCAGCATTCGCGGAGCTTTGGATTTGAACCGGATCCGGATAGCAGTCAAAGGACGTCGCTGCAACCTATCTGGCCAACCTGCGGCGCTGCCTGCGCAGCATCCAGGGCGATGAGTTCGAGTACGTGGTTCACGTGATGACGCGACCGGATTCCCTGGTGCACGCGGTGATGGAGTGAGGATAGGGGCGCATAACCCACCTGTTGGTGAGTCGTGCTGAGGATGACGCAGCTACCCAAAGAATCGGAAACGGGTGTTGAATTCATCTGCGATGTGGAATGACGCGAATGGCCGGTGGCTGGCGTGGCCTTACGCGCACACGCGCTGTAGCTGATTCGGAAGTCGCTGATCTACCAGACGAGTCTGCCTACCCTGGCAAATGCGGAATGTCAGTGAACCGTTGCCATACTGCTCATAGCGCTTAATTGCGGCGGCGCCTGTTGGCGGGCAACGTGTTCAAGAATTTTGTTGATGACGTCCGGACGGGTGACATCGGCAATGACGCGCAGCCGACCGCCGCAGTCCGGGCAGAGCGACAGATCGATTGCGAAGACTCTGCGCAGTCGCTCCATCCAGCTCATCGGCGCGGTCGGTGCGTGATGGTTGGCCCGCACCCTCTATTACCGTCTCATCGACTCGGAGACCTGATCTCCTCGAAGTAAATCCGCGCAGCTTCGTCTGCCGTCATTTCGCTCGTGATCGTCTGCGCTTTGATCGGCCCACCGTTTGTGCCGGTGTGCTCCAGCATCGTTCGGTCGCCGTAACCCGTCGCGAATACGGCGCAACACCGACGCGGTGTGGTGGTCACTCAAACGTCGCCAGAACGTCGGCTGCCGTCGTGTAGATTCCGCCAGCGCTGACGTGATACGCGACGCCCCGACGGCGCAACTCGGCCGCGATCAGTTCGACATCATCAAGCCCGAACATTGCACCGAGATCCGCCTCGATGATCTCGCGCAGTCCTTCGCGGTGCCGTCGGCTATCGCTTCGAGCACAAGCACGCACCCCCGTCAGTCGTTCGCGTCATTCCACATCTCAACCGA
>CAYUMA010000762.1:0-2256 GCA_964445675.1 uncultured Pseudomonadales bacterium
CACATGGGCTTCATCCACGGCTCGATCGGCGAGATGAATTACCAGGGCATGCAGTGGGTGCTGAAGGAAAAACCCAGCGACTACGCGGCGCGCAACTGCTGGTACGGCGCGAGTTTCCCGAGCATCGCCGACCTCAACGGCATCGATGCGATCGGCGAGGATCGCGTGTTGTGGGGCAACGACTACCCGCACTACGAGGGCACCTTTCCGTACAACCTCGAGTCGTTGCGGCTCACGTTCGCGGGATTGTCGGAGACGCGGCGCCGCAAACTGCTCGGCGAAAACGCGGCAAGTCTTTATAAATTCGATATCGAGAAGCTGCGGCCGCTTGCGGCGCAGTACGGGCCGACCCCGGAACAGGTCAGCACCCCGCTGCCGCGCGACGCAATTCCGCGCGACTCGACGTGTTATCTGTTCCAGAACGCGTTGTACGGACTCTGAGGAATGGGTATGCCTTCCGGGATCGGCATCGTCGACACGATGATCGGGTTTCCCGCCGACGACTTCAAAATGTACGACTTCATCCGCGAGCAGTTGAAAGACGGCTCCGCGAAGTTCGACTTCCCCGTCGAATACATGTTCAAGAACGTGCCAAAGGAGCTGTACGGCTCGGGTGATCCGATCTCGATCACGTTGCACGAGATGGACAAGTACGGCGTCGAGATGGGCCTCATCGGCGTCGGCGGCGACGTCAGTCGCACGGCGCTGAAACAACATCCGGACCGTTTCATCGCGCAGGGATCGGTCGACCCCAACAAGGGCATGGAGGGGATCCGCGACATGGTGCGCCAGTATGAGGAATTCGACGTACGTTCGTTCGGCGCGTTCAACGCCGGCTACAACCCGCAGGTCGGTATAGCCGACGCGTTGATGTATCCGATCTACGCCAAATGTGTCGAACTCGGCGTGCCGATCTTCTCCTGTGCCGGTGTGCCCGGACCGCGGTTTCCGATGTGGCCGCAGGAAGTGCGGCTGATCGACCAGGTGATGTACGACTTTCCCGAACTCGTGTTCGTCACGCGCCACGGCTGCGAACCGTGGGAAGACCTCGCGATCAAGTTGATGCTGAAATGGCCGAATTTGTACTACTCGACGTCCGCATTCGCGCCGAAGCATTACCCCGAAGCGATCGTTGCGTACGCCAACACGCGCGGCGCCGACAAGATCATCTACGCGGGTTATTTCCCGATGGGACTGTCGCTCGAACGCATCATGACGGACATGCAAGGCGTGCCGTTCAAGGACGCGGTGTGGCCGAAGTTCCTGCGCGACAACGCGCGCAAAGTACTCAAGCTGGATGCCTCTGCGCGACAATCGGCATGACCATCGACCCACGACTACCGCTCGCCGAACTCCACCTGCACTTGTACGGCACTATTCGCGCCACCGATTACCTCGAGCACCTCGGCACGCGCGCTGGCGCGATCGACTGGCGCTGGTACGAAAAACACTACGAGCACGCGTACGGCGCGCGACCACCGCTGCGCAACATTCTCGAGCAGCACCGCGCGGGCCATCCGGACGCCGCGGATGCGTTTCGTCAGTTGTTCGTGTTCGGCAACGCCGACGCCGGCAACTTCGCGCGCTTCCAGGCCAAGTTCAACCTGTTGATCAACGGCAGCGAACTGATGAACGCGGCGTCCGGAGTGCATGCTGACCCCGTGCCGCCACTCGCCGATGAGATCGACTTTTTTGTCGGGCGCATGCTCGACGACCAGCGCCGCCAAGGCATCGCCTACGCGGAACAGCGTATGTTGTTCGGCAACACATTTCCGATCGAGACGATGCGCGACCTCAGCACGTCGATCCTCGAGCGGTACGCGGACGCGACGCGCGCAGGCCTCACCGCGCGACTCGCGCTCGGACTGCCGCGCGCGGATCCGTGGCCCTGTTTTGAGCTCGCTCAGGAACTCGCGCTCGGCCCACACGGCGAACACCTGACCGGCCTCGACTTCTGCAACGTCGAAGAGGGTTTTCCGCCGAAGGACAAACGCGAGTTCTTCGCCGCCGTGCACGCGTGGAATGATCGTAATCCCGAACGCGCGCTCGCCATCCTCTACCACGTGGGCGAGAGTTTCACCGACAAATCACTCGAGAGCGCGGTGCGCTGGGTGCACGAAGCGGCGCAGTTCGGCGCGCACCGGCTCGGCCACGCGATCGCGCTCGGTGTCGATCCCGACGTGTACGGCGCGCACGCACGCAGCGAATCGGTGGCCGAGCGCCTCGACCAGATCGGCTATGACCTTGCGCACGCGG
>CAYUMA010000763.1:0-2663 GCA_964445675.1 uncultured Pseudomonadales bacterium
GTTGCGCTGGCGCCGGACGCGTGGTGGGCTCACGCACTGCGAGCAGATCAGTTCCTGACGCAACACCGCTGGGTTGAATCCGAAGCCGCGACCAAAGCCGCCGTCGCGGCGGCTCCCGCCGGCGAAGTCGATGCACTCACCACATATGCGGACTTTCTGATGAGCGTCGGGCGCACCGGGGAGGCGGTGGAAACGCTCCGTCGTGCGCAACGCGCGGATCCGTTGTCGCTTCGTGTATCAGGCCTTATCCAGCTCTATCTCGATGTCGCGGGCCGCGCTGAGGAAGCGCAGGCGGAGTTCGAGCGCGGCACACATCTCGCCGGAGACAACCGGCGTTGGGAATGGGCCGCGCTGTTGCGCTTGTGGTCCAGCGGCGACGCTACTCCTGCAACTGTCCGAGCCCGGTTCCAGGGCTTCGTCGACCGCTATGCCAGTCGGCTCGATCGCGAATTGTGCGAGTGCCTTGACGTACTCGAGGTCGCGCGGATCGTACTGCGAAAATCTTTCGAACATCCCGCCAGCCAGAACGCTTCTGCAATGACCAGGATCTTTCTGTATGCCGACCACTTCCAGGACAAGGAACTGGCCCTCGCGGCCCTGCGCGCGTCGATCGTCGAGTCGCACAAGACGAATTTCGAAGGTCTGTGGTGGCCGTTCGAGACCGGTCTGCGCACCGATCCGCGACCCAAGGAGATCGTGCGCGACATCGGGCTCGTCGATTACTGGCGCGCCACCGGCAAGTGGGGCGAGTTCGCGCGGCCGTTGGGCGACGGCGACTTCGAAGTATTTCGATGACGCAGTGCGCGGATCATTGATTGCGGTATCCGATTGCGTGCCGAAAAATTCCATTGAGCGCATGCATACAGGCGATCAGCTCAGCATTACTCCAACACCTTCGCATCAAACACCACCCGGCCGCCGACAATCGTCAGAACGCTGCGCGTCTGCGGCAGTTCCGGCACGGGCACCGCAAAAATATCCTGTGACAGCACCGCGAGATCAGCGAGCTTGCCCACCGCGATCGTGCCCTTGCGATCTTCGGTGAATTCAGCAAACGCCGATCCGTACGTGTACGCGCTGACGGCCTGCTCGCGCGTGATCGCTTGCGCTGGCGCGTACGGGTCGGTCGTCGCGAACAGGATGTTCAGGAATGGATTCATCGGACCATCCGAACCGAGCGCCAGCGGGATTCCAGCATCGAGCAACGACCGCAGCGGCTGCATGTCCGGCCCCCAGCGTTGGCGGAATAACTGCGCGTCGACGAAGTGACTCGGGTTCTGCACGACGACGACACCGAGCTTTTTGGCACGCGGGATCAGGTCCGCGACCACGCCGTCACCGTGTTCGATCCGCACGCGCTGCGCCGGCCAATCCACTTTCACGCGATATCCGTCCATCGCGTCGAGCACGACTTCGGCACACTTATCGCCGGCGCAATGCATCAGCAGCGGCTGATCGAGTTCGAGCGATTCGTCCAGCATCGCCGCAACCTCCGCTTCGGGGAAGTTGAGTTTGCCGCGCCACTCGGCGCGGTCGTTGTATGGCGTGCGCAACGCCGCGCCGCGCTCGAACGGCGTGCCGTCGAGGATCCACTTGATGCCGCTGACGGTCACGTTCGGGTCGGTCGCGCGCAGCTTGGTGAGTCCGCGAATCTCGGTCAGATCGCGCCCTTTCGTTGTTGTCAGCGAGAACGCCATCGCGCGCACGCGAATCGGCAGCTGCGCGGCATCGAGCAACCGGACGAAACGGTCGATCGACGTGCCGGGAAACACCTGCACCGTCGTGATGCCGAAGGCCACCGCTTCGCCGGCCATCGCGCGCAACGCGGCGATCGCGTCAGCATCGGGGATCTGATCGATCAGCGTTCGATTCAGCCGCCACTGCGCGTACTCCCACACGCGGCCGTTGAGCTCTTTGGTGCCCGCCACGCGCTCGAAGGCGCCACCCGCGGGGTCCGGCTCGCGCTCGGTGATCCCCAGCAATCCCATCGCCAACGTATTGAAGATCAAGCCGTGGCCGTAGTACGCATGCAACAACACCGGATTCTTCGGCGCCAGGCGATCGAGCTCGAAACGCGTGACGGCTGCGTCGAACACGACGGTCGAGCCGACGCCACCGAACACCCACGTCCCCACCGGCGCCTCCGCGATCGCGGCGCCGAGCACCGCCTTCGTTTCGTCCCAACTGGGTTCGAGGTTCGCGAACTGCAGCTGCACACCCTTCGGGTAGGGGATGAAGTGCATATGCGCGTCGTTGAAGCCGGGCGTGACGAGTTGCCCGCGCAGATCGATCCGTCGCGTCGCGGGGCCGGCGAGCGCGGCGATGTCGGTCGATGTGCCCACCGCAATGATCCGTTCGCCGCGAATGGCGACCGCGGCCGCTGACGGCGTCGTTGGGTCGCCCGTGAACAGCTTACCGTTGACGAGGATCAAGTCCGGCGGCGGTTGCGCGATGGCTGAGCTCGCCAACGCCAACGCAAGAAAAACCCAGCGCGCGGCGACGACGTGTCGACGCATATCACTCTCCAGACCGCCGATTGATGTTGCCGGATCGCGATCGGGAGATCGCTCCCACAAGTCCTGCGCGGCCCTTGTGGGAGCGCGATGAATGCTGCCAGAACATCAAAAACCACCCGGCCGCAGCACAATTTCGAACGTCGGCAG
>CAYUMA010000764.1:0-6183 GCA_964445675.1 uncultured Pseudomonadales bacterium
CCGGCAATCAGCGCTGTGCGGAACTCCTCGATATTCTCAACTTCGATTTCGACGCGCGCGCCGGGTGCAATGTCGCGCGCTTGCTTGACCGCCGCCGCAATCGATCCGGCGGCGGCGATATGGTTTTCCTTGATCAGAAACGCATCGTACAGACCCACGCGATGGTTATCACAACCGCCGCAACGCACCGCGTATTTCTGCGCGATGCGCAGTCCGGGTAGTGTCTTGCGAGTATCGAGCACGCGCAGCGTCGTGCCGGTGACGAGATCGGCGTAGCTGCGCGCCAGCGTCGCGGTGCCGGACAGCAACTGCAGAAAATTCAGCAGTGTGCGCTCGACTGTGAGCAACGAACGCGCGGAACCCGCCAGCGAGAGCAAACGTTGTCCGGGGGCCGCTCGGTCGCCCTCGGCGACGTGCCAGACCACGTCGATACCAGGGTCGACCTGACGGCATGCTGCGTCCGCCCATGGCCTGCCGCAGATGATCGCGGAGTCGCGGGTAATGACGGTCGCGCGCGCGCGTGTCTGCGTTGGGATCAAACGCGCCGTGATATCACCGCTGCCGACATCCTCGGCCAATGCGTCGCGGACATTGCGCTCGATCGCGGCGTGGAGCATGTCATCGAGGTTCATCCGAGCGATTCTCATTTGATTGGCGATCGTGGCGCGTGATGTTAGTCGCCCGTCATTCGTGTGCAAACTCCCACGTCGTTCCATCCGTCGGGACCGCTGCCTTGAGATGCCTGAATGCTTGCGGCACGATGCCAATCGTTTGTTCCACGAGGTACACGTGCGAATCGGCACCGACCATTGGCTTGAAGGCGCCGCGCGATTCACGTCGCCGAACTGTGATGCGCGCACCGATCCCGACGATATCTCGCTGGTCGTCATTCACGGCATCAGCTTGCCGCCCGGACGCTTCGGCGGCGATTGCGTGAAGCAGTTGTTCACAAACTGTCTGGATTGCAGCGCGGACCCGGCGCTCGAGGATCTCGAAGGTGTACGCGTATCGTCGCACCTGTTCATCGATCGTGCGGGCGAGATCGCTCAGTTCGTGCCGTTCGATCGGCGCGCGTGGCATGCCGGGCAGTCGAGCCACCGTGGCCGCGCTGGGTGCAATGACTATTCGATCGGCATCGAGCTGGAAGGCACGGACGACATTGCCTACGACGCACGCCAGTACGACGCGCTTGCGCGCGTGATCACGACGCTGCTCGGGCATTATCCGAGGCTCGCGCTCGATTCGATCGTTGGCCATCTGGAAGTCGCGCCGGAACGAAAGAGCGATCCGGGAGCAGCGTTCGATTGGCACCGGCTGTATGCCGATTGTGTTCGTTTGATGGGAGTGACGCTTGGTGCGGATCGGCATTGATCTGGGTGGCACCAAGATCGAGGGGATAGTGATCGGTGCCGACGGAGTCATCGAGGCGCGCTTACGGCGAGCGACGCCGAGATTCGACTACGACGCCACCGTGGCCGCTCTGGCGGGTGTGGTCGCGGACCTCGATCAAAGCGCCGGCCGCAGGTGCACCGTCGGCGTCGGAACGCCGGGGGCGGTGGACCCGGTGACCGGACTGATGAAGAACTGCAATTCCACGTGGCTCAATGGGCGAGCGCTGCTGCGCGATCTGGTTCGAGTGCTGGGCGACCGGGTTCGCATCGCCAACGACGCGGACTGTTTCGCGTTGTCGGAATCGGTTGATGGCGAGGCGAGCGACGCGCGAATTGCGTTCGGCGTGATTCTTGGAACCGGAGTTGGCGGCGGCATCGTCGTCGACGGCAAATTGCTGCAAGGTCGCAATGGCATCGCGGGTGAGTGGGGGCACATACCGTTGCCGTATCTACGCGCCGATCCGCATGCGGACCAAGGGCTCGAAGGTCGTCTCGGCGATCGCCGCTGCTATTGCGGACGCGACAATTGCGTCGAGACGTTCTTATCAGGCCCCGGCCTGGCCGCTACGCACAACGCGTTGTGGGATGAAGCTCGTGAACCCCGCGTGATTGCCGCTGCGGCGGATTCACGCAGCGAGCGCACGCTGGAACTGTTCCAGCGTCAACTCGGACGCTCCCTCGCGCAGATCATCAACATCATCGATCCGGATGTGATCGTGCTCGGCGGCGGGTTGTCGCAGATTGAGGCGATCTATCACCGCGTGCCGGAACTTTGGTGCGACTACGTGTTCTCGGATAAGGTGGCGACGCGGCTGCGACCCGCACTGCACGGCGCCGCCGGCGGCGTCCGAGGCGCGGCGTGGCTGTGGCCGGTCGGCGATACGATCAATCCGAACTGACGAACTCGAGCTATGGCGTTTCCGCGTGATCTGGCCGATTCGAATCCCGACGAGACTCGTGAGTGGCTCGACGCACTCGAGTATCTGCTCGACAACGAAGGTACGCCGCGCGCGAATTTTCTCCTCGAGCGGTTGTCGGCGCGCATGGCACAGACCGGCGCGCGCCTTCCGTACACGATCACGACGCCTTACCGCAACACGATTCCCGCGAACAAAGAAGCGTTCATGCCGGGCGATCTGTTCATGGAGCGTCGCATCCGTTCGTTGATTCGATGGAACGCGCTCGCGATGGTGATGCGCGCCAATGAGTCGGGTGAGGATCTCGGGGGCCACATCGCCACGTTTTCATCGGCGGCGACGTTGTACGACGTCGGCTTCAACTATTTTTTTCGCGCGCCGACCGACGAGAACGCCGGCGACCTGATTTATTTCCAGGGGCATTGTTCGCCGGGCATCTACGCGCGCTCATTTCTCGAACGCCGCTTCGACGAAGAGCATCTCGATCGGTTCCGCCGCGAAGTCGATGGCAACGGACTATCGTCGTATCCGCACCCGTGGTTGATGTCGGATTACTGGCAGTTTCCAACCGTGTCGATGGGCCTCGGTCCGATTCAGGCGATCTATCAAGCCCACATCATGAAATACCTCGACAGCCGCGGCCTGGTGCCGATGGGCGATCGCAAGGTGTGGTGTTTTGTTGGCGACGGCGAGTGCGACGAACCGGAGTCGTTAGGCGTATTGGGTCTGGCCGCGCGCGAACGCCTCGACAATCTGATTTTCGTCGTGAACTGCAATCTGCAGCGGTTGGATGGACCGGTGCGCGGCAACGGCAAGATCATCCAGGAACTCGAGGGGACGTTTCGCGGCGCCGGCTGGAATGTCATCAAAGTGGTTTGGGGACGTCTGTGGGATCCGTTGTTCGCGAACGATGACAAGGGACTGCTGCAGCAGCGGATGAATGAAACCGTTGACGGCGAGTATCAGAACTACAAGGCCAAGGGCGGCGCCTACACACGCGAACACTTTTTCGGCAAGTCGCCGGAGCTGCTGCAGATGGTCGAGAAGCTCTCCGACGCGGACATCATGCGCCTCAACAGAGGTGGTCACGATCCGTTCAAGGTATACGCCGCCTATCACGCAGCGGTGCATCATCGAGGTGAACCCACCGTAATCCTCGCGAAGACTGTCAAGGGCTACGGCATGGGGGAGGGCGGTGAGTCCGAAAACACGACTCACGCCGTGAAAAAACTCGGTCTCGACAATCTGAAGCACTTTCGCGATCAGTTCGGTGTTCCGTTGTCCGACGACGACCTCGCGCGCGTGCCTTACTACCGTCCGGATCCCGATACGCCAGAGATGGTGTATCTGAAGCGCAATCGCGACCGCCTCGGTGGTTTTATCCCCCGCCGGGTCGTGGTCGAACACGACATCAAGGTGCCCGAGTTGTCGGTGTTCGATACGCACCTCAAGGGAACCGGTGAGCGGGCGATTTCGACGACGATGGTGTTCGTCCGAATGCTGGCGGCGCTGGTGCGTGACAAGGACATCGGTCCCCGCGTCGTGCCGATCGTGCCGGACGAAGCGCGCACGTTCGGGATGGAAGGCATGTTCCGGCAATTGGGCATCTATTCGTCCGAGGGACAGATCTACGAACCCGAGGACTCAGACGAGATTGCGGGCTACCGCGAGTCGAAGGAAGGTCAGGTCCTCGAGGAAGGTATCAATGAAGCCGGCGCATTCTCGGCGTGGATTGCGGCGGCAACGGCGTACAGCTCGCACCGCATGACGCTCGTGCCGTTCTATATCTTCTATTCGATGTTCGGCTTTCAGCGCATCGGCGATTTCGCTTGGGCCGCCGGAGACATTCAAGCGCGCGGCTTTTTGCTCGGAGGGACGTCCGGGCGGACGACGCTCAACGGCGAGGGTCTGCAACATCAGGATGGCCACAGTCACGTGCTCGCATCGACGATCCCCAACTGCCGTTCGTACGATCCAACGTACGGCTATGAGCTGGCGGTGATCATTCATCACGGCCTGAAGCGCATGTACGAAGTCGGCGACAAGGTCTTCTATTACGTCACGGTGATGAATGAAGCCTACGCGCAGCCGGCAATGCCGGACGGAAGTGAAGAGGGGATCATCCGTGGTATGTACTGCTTGAGAGCGCCGGCACAGAACGGCGTAAAGCATGTACGGCTGCTCGGAAGCGGAACGATCCTGCGCGAGGTCCTCGCCGCGGCCGATCTGCTCGAGGCGTTCGGCGTGACCAGCGAAGTGTGGAGCGTCACGAGTTTCAACGAGCTGCGGCGCGACGGTATGGACGCCGATCGATGGAATCTGCTGCATCCCGACGAGTCCCCGAGAGCGGCGTTCGTGACGCAGTGCCTGGCCGGCAGCGATGCGCCGGTGATTGCCGCGACCGACTACATGAAACTCTATGCCGACCAGATCCGGCCCTACGTTCCTGCCGCTTTCCGTGTGCTTGGCACCGACGGATTCGGACGCAGCGATACCCGCGCCAAACTGCGTTGGTTCTTCGAGGTGAATCGCCACTTCGTCACGATCGCGGCGTTGGCATCACTCGCCGACAAGCAGGTGATCGCGCGCAGCGTAGTCAGAGATGCGATGGTTCAGTTCGGCATTGATCCGGAGAAAGCCAACCCCCGGTTGGCGTGAGCCTCCACAGGAGTCCTTAGGTGGCGCAGCGGGAGATTCGAATCCCTGACATCGGCGGTGCTGAAGACGTCGAAGTCATCGAGATACTCGCGGCGCCCGGTTCCGTGATCGCGATGAATGATCCGCTGATCGTCATCGAGTCCGACAAGGCTTCGATGGAGGTGCCGGCGACCGTATCCGGCAAGCTGCTGAAGATCACGGTGGCGCTCGGTGACAAGGTGCACGAGGACCAGGTGATCGCGGTCGTCGAGGTCGACGGCGCCGCAGAAGTGGCAGTGGCTCAACCACAAGCAACCGCGATGGACGCCGCTGTACGCGCTGTCGAGCGGCCCCCGGCGCCTGTTGAGCCGCGCGCGAAGTCCGCGCCCCCCCGTCGGTTCGAAGTTCGAGTGCCGGACATAGGCGATGCAAAAGACGTCGTCGTCGTCGAAGTGGCCGTCAAGGTCGGGCAGTCCGTCGCGCTGGATGACCTGCTGGTGGTCGTGGAGTCCGACAAGGCGTCGATGGAAATTCCGGCTCCGGTTGCCGGTCGCATCGCGTCGGTGGATGTCGCCGCCGGCGCGCCCGTCAATGAAGGCAGCCTGCTCGTGGTCGTCGAGACCTCCGACGAAGTTCCGGAGCGGGCGACCGCGACCGAGAAAACCAGAGAAGTCGCGGCGGCGGTTATACCAGAGCCAAGCGCGCCGCAGCCACTGATTCAGGCCGGCGTGTCGTCCACGCCCCCCAGCGGAACTGTCTATGCCGGTCCGTCCGTGCGCCGCCTGGCGCGCGAACTCGGCGTCGATCTGACGAAAGTGGCGGGAACCGGCGCGCGCGGCAGGATTCAGCAGGATGACGTGAATGCCTTCGTAAAAGAGGCGATGTCGGCACCAGCCGGTAGATCTGGCGGCGGCGCGATTCCGCCGATTCCCGCGGTCGACTTCGCACGCTTCGGGGTGGTGGAGACGCTGGCGCTGTCTCGAATTCGGGCGCGCGGCGCGGAAAACCTGCATCGGAGTTGGCTCAATGTGCCGCACGTGACGCAGCACGACGAGGCCGACGTCACCGATCTCGAGGCGTTTCGCGGCGAACTCAAGGCAGAGGCGCAAGCCAACGGAGCAAAACTGACGCCGCTTGCGTTCATCGTCAAAGCCGTCGTCGCGACGTTGCAAGTGTTTCCGACGTTCAACGCGTCGCTTGATCCAGATGTGCGCCACCTGATCTTGAAGAAGTACTAC
>CAYUMA010000765.1:0-1685 GCA_964445675.1 uncultured Pseudomonadales bacterium
GGCGTCTACTTGTCTGTCATGCCACGATTGCGTCGGTTCCCCGGGGACGTCTTCTGGAATTGCGATCACTTTCAGGACATGGTGCACGTGGCAATCGTCGACTGAACTGGAGCTGTGCGCGATGAAGGTGCCCCGACGCGATCATGCGATTTGAATGGGATTCACGGAAGGCGACGAGCAATCGCCGCAAGCACGGAGTCACGTTCGACGAGGCGGCGACGATTTTCCTCGATCCCATGGCGCTCTCAGGTCCTGACCCGGATCATTCGATGAGTGAGCATCGGTATGTTACGTTTGGTCGCTCCCGTCTTGGCCATCTGCTCGCCGTATGTCATACGTACCGACCAGGAGCGATACGAATCATTAGTGCCCGTCGGGTAACGCGCGGTGAGCGGAGGATTTATGAAGAAGGCTAAAGACGAACTGCGATCGGAGTACAAGCGAGGCGACTTCGCAAAACTCGAGCGCGGCAAATTCTACGCTGAGGTGGCGAAGGGCACTGCAGTTGCTTTGCTGGAGCCGGCGATCGCCAAGGCATTCCCCACCTCCAAGGCAGTCAACGATGCGTTGCAGGGGTTGCTCGAGTTGACAAAACAGACGACCCGCATAACGAGCGCTTCGAGCCGACGTCCGCCGAGACGCGGACGCGCCTAAGGCGCGTCGTTAGGCGGACCGCGTCCGCGACGCGCGAGCGGAGCGTCGGACGCCCGCGTGAGATCTACCGATTTCACGGACGCCAGCCGCCCGACGATCGTGCGAGCCCCTCGTTGGTACAGGCTCACAACGGCGACCGAGTTGTACACTCCGGCGCTCACGAGACGAGCGATGGGGGCAGCGATGCTTAAACCGGTGATGTTGCGAAACGGCGCAGCCGCAGACGTCGGCATGGATCCCGCGCGAATCGAACTGATCCGCAAGCGGGCGCGCAGTTGGGTCGCCAACGGCGATACGCCGTCGCTCGTACTACTTGTCGCACGCAAGGGCGTGATCGTTCTCGAAGAAGCGTTCGGGATCCTGCGGCCATCGGACAATGCGCCGCTGCAGACCGATTCCATCTTTCCCGTAGCGTCGGTGGGGAAGCCGTTCACGGCGGCCGCTGTGATGTGCCTCGTCGAAGACGGACTGCTATCGCTCAAGCACCCGATCACGGACTGGCTGCCGGAGATTACGATGCAGGGCGCCGATCAGGTGTTGATCGCGGATCTGCTGACGCACACGTCCGGCTACGATGACGCGGTCGTGTTCCCCCACGTCGAGGCACGCGAGGTTGCGCAGCAACCGATTCCCGAGGCTGCGCCAGGCCAGCATCCCACGACCAATCTGCTGATCCGCTACAGTGCCGATGCGCCGCTCGTCACCCGACCGGGCGAAGCGATGTGCTACAGCGCCTTCGGTTACATGCTCCTCGGCGACATCGTCAGGCGCGTCAGCGGGAGATCGTTTGCAGACTTCGTCGCGTTGCGCATCTTCGCGCCGTTGGGGATGCAGGACAGCACGTTCGTGCTGCCGCAAAGCGTGCGAACGCGGCGCGTCCTGCGGCGAGCCGAGTACCCCACGCCGGAAGGTCCGCACATCGACAGCGAGGAATTCGACGAATGCGACAGCGGCGCCGGCGGCGCCACGTCGACCGCTCGAGATGTGGCGACCTTCGGTCAGACGCTGCTGAACGGCGGCACCTATGGCGG
>CAYUMA010000766.1:0-2165 GCA_964445675.1 uncultured Pseudomonadales bacterium
ACCGGCGTTGGGTTCGCGCACGTCTTCGAACAGAAGCTGTACAGCAAGATCGGCGCGGAGCGCGACGCGTTCTTCGCTACCGATCCACACGGTAAAGCCGTTTCCGGCGGCGGGCTCAACATCACAGCGCGCGACGCGTTGCGTCTGGCCGTGATGCTCGCTCGGGAAGGCCGCTACAACGGCCAGCAGATCGTGCCGTCCGCACTGGTGGCGAAGATCGCCGCTGGAAGCACGCCGCGGCCAGGTCTGTGGGGCAACGAGAACGGCGGCCGCAACCATTCCTACATGTCGCAGTGGTACATCGATCATCGCAGTGGTGTCGTCTCGGCCGCGGGCATCCACGGCCAGGCGATCCATTTCCTGCCGAAGCAAGACATCGCAATGGTGATTCAATCGTCGTATCCAGATGCCGATGGTCTGTTCTTCGCCGTGCTCGATAACTTCTTCGCGAGTGTCGCAAAGGAACTGAAGGGTAAGCCGTAGCCAAATCAACGATGCGCGCGAGCGATGAAGTCAGGTTCGATGTGGGTGGCCGTACGCTCGCCGGCAAGCGTTTTCATGGCGGCACGGTGCCGACGATGGCGCTGCACGGTTGGCTCGACAACGCGAATTCGTTCGATGCACTCGCGCAGGCGCTACCGGAGCTGGACCTCTTTGCACTCGACTTCGCCGGCCACGGCTATTCGGATCCGCGTGCGCCCGACGTCGGCTACTGGGGTTGGCTCGACGTGCAGGACGTGATTGCGGCCGCGGATCGCCTCGGCTGGCGGCGCTTCGTGATCGTCGCGCACTCGATGGGTGCCGAGTACAGCACGCAGCTCGTCGGCCTCTATCCCGAGCGCGTGTCGGCGCAGATCTGCATCGACGGTTATGTCGAGGCGACGTCGATCACCAACGTGCTCAACGGCGTGCGCGAGAATCTCGATACCTGTCTGACGGCGGCAGACGGTGCGCTGCGCGGTTACCCGTCGCTCCATGCAATGGCGGCGCGCCTCGAAGAAGCTAAGGGCATCGAATTCGCCGCCGCGCGCGCACTCGTCGAACGGGGTCATAAAGTCACCGACGCAGGCTATGTTTGGTCCACCGAACCACGCATCCGGCGCACGCACACGCAACGGCAACCCGATGCCGTGGTCGTGGTACTCGCGCAGCGGACCACGACGCCGACGCTGCTGCTCCGGGCGCGCGACGGCGAACAATGGTTCGTGCATTCGCTCGAACTCGTGCGATCCGTTTTGCCGGTATTCGAAGAAATCACGCTCGACGGCCCGCACCACCTGCATATGTCGGCTGCGCTACCAGCCGTGGTCGCGCAGGTGCGTCGGTTCCTGCGCGATCACGTGCGCGATTGACGCAGCATGCTCGGGGACCGCATGCACGCTGGCTACTCGACGTGATGCGTTGACGATTGCGCAGCGCAACCGCCAACCATTCCTCTATGTTGCGATTGGCAAAGTTTTCGATCGCAGTTGTGTCGCACGTTTTGCCGATCAGGACCTCACATGCTTCCGCTGCGCTGGGCAGCCGGGCCATACTCAGTTCGTTCGACGATAGAGGTGGTCTGTTTGCCTATCTGCTCGCGATCCACAGCGATGTCGTCCGGGACCGGTAACTCGAACCCGTCAAACGCGATTCGGTAGTGCGCTTCGCACCGAGCGTGATGATCCGTCGCGCGTTTCGTGGCGTTGAGACCATGACGCTCGACTTTGCGTCGTGGCGAATCTGCCACCGTGCGTCGTCGCGTGAGCGTTACGAAGCCCCTCGTGACATGTTGATCGAGATGCGAGCCGCGCTGGCTAAGATCTTGACCGACAACATCCTGCCGTTCTGGCATCCGCGATCGATCGATCGTGAGGACGGTGGTTATCGCCTGAATTACGACATTGCCGGTGAGTGGCGGGGAGTGGCACCCAAGACCGTAGTCGGGCAGGCGCGCGCACTCTGGTTCTTTTCCCGGCTGCTCAACAGTCCCTATCGCTGTGAAGACTATACGAAGGCTGCCGCGCATGGATTCGAGTTTTTCGATCGGTGGATGTGGGATTCGCACTTCGGCGGGTGCTATTGGCGGGTCGACTCGAGCGGCGGGGCCATCGATCGCGACAAGCAGCTGTATGGGCAGGCGTTCGCGTTGTACGCGCTCGCCGAGTACACGATCGCCACCGGAG
>CAYUMA010000767.1:0-5180 GCA_964445675.1 uncultured Pseudomonadales bacterium
GGTACGAGATCGCGCCATCGAGATCGCCGCGATCGATACACAGATTGCCGAGATTACCGAGGATCGCCGCCGCGCGATGACGGTCGCCGACTTCGCGCGCGAGCGCGAGCGCGGTTTCGAAATGCGTCCGCGCAGCATCGACACGCCCCAGCACCTGCTCCAGGTTGCCGAGATCGTTGTGCACGAAGCAGGCGAGTCCGCGGTCCCCGAATTCGCTCGCCACCGCACCCGCGGCGTTCAGGTGCCGGCGTGCGTCGTCGGGGCGCGCGTACGTGTCCAATTCTCCGAGACCGTGTTCGGCGCGGGCTGCACCGAGGCGGTCGCCGGCGGCAGCGGCTATCGCGCGAGAAGCTTCGAAGTGGGAATAAGCCTCCGCGCTGCGTCCGCATGCTTCGAGCGACTCTCCCGCCAACAATTCCACGATGGCGATCGCGGCATCGTCGAGTCCCGGCATGCCGCGCACATCATTCGCCAGGTCGACGCCGGCCTGGAACGGTCCGCGCAATTTCAAGGCGGCCCACGCTGTTCGCAATAGACGCTGGGCCAGCGCGCCGTCGCTGCGCTGGACCGCGCGCCGACATGCCGTCACCAGATTCGCGAGGTCGGCACAGTCATTGCTTTGCGCCTGCGGCTCGGAGAGCTCGGAGAACCAGGCGGCGTGGTGCTGCTGTGTACTGAGCCACGCTTCGGGACCGCTGCCGGCGAAACGCCCGGGTGTGCGGAGGTGTTCGGCGGCGTACGCCTGCACGCTGACGAACAGATCGAAGCGATCGTCGGTCGGGTGGCGCACGAGGGATTTCTGTACCAATGATTGCAGCGCGTCGATGGGCCAGAGGTCGGCGTCGAACGCCGCCAGGTCGAGCACGGCCTCGACTGCGTCGAGCGTGAAGCCGCCCTCGAACACGGACAGCTGCGCCAGCGCGGCTCTTTCCGCCTCGCTCAGCAGATCCCAGGACCAATCGAACACCGCGCGCAACGTCGCCTGACGGTCCACGCGCCCGCGGCCCGTGGATGTGAGCAGCTTGAAGCGGTCGCGCATGCGGGTGAGAAGTACCCGCGGCGGCATGACGTGAATCCGTGCGGCGGCAAGTTCGATTGCGAGCGGCAATCCATCGAGCAGCCCCACCAGCGGCCAGAGCGCGTCGAGTTCTCCGTCGTCCGGCTGCCAGCCGGGGCGGATCGACTGCGCACGGGCGACGAACAATTCTGCGGAATCCAGTGGCGCGAGCGGATCGAGCGCGAGTCCGACCTCCCCGGTCACGCCGAGCACCTCGCGGGTGCTGACTAGAAAACGCGCCTGGGGCGCATGCGCGAGCCACTCACCGACGGTCGCTCTGGCGAACTCGGTGACCTGCTCGAAATTGTCGAGAATCATCAGCGTTTGACCGCGCGCCGCAATGGAGCGTCCGATCTGCGCGATCGGATCGCCGCGACCGAGCGGCACATCGAGTCCTTCGGCGACGGCATGCACGATGGCGTCGAGGCTATGCGCCTTCGACAAGTCGCAGAACCAGACACCGCCGGCGAACTCGCCGAGCGACCGCCAGCCGAAGCGCGTGACCAGCCGCGTCTTGCCAAGCCCGCCGATACCCAGCACAGAGACGAGTCGTGCGCCGCCATCGATTAGCTGCGTCAGCTGAATCAATGCCTCGCCGCGGCCCACGAATCTGTCGCGCTCGGCCGGCAGGCTGTGGCGCATTTCGCTGACGGGCAGCCAGAGTCCCTCCTTCTCAATCACCCGGTAGGATTTGTCGGAGTCCGGCGGGGCGGTGAGCAGAACATCGACGTGTGCCACCTCGAACAACTCCACAGGCTCGGCGACGCCCTTCAGACGCCAGTGTCCATGCGAGCGGACGCGTACGTTGGCGCTCTGCGTGATGGCGGCACGCGCGGACGCAGACAACAGTGTTTGTCCGCCCGCTGCGGTTGCCATCACGCGCGCGGCGATCGACTTGGCGATGCCGTCGACCTCCAGCGGCTTTGCGCCGTACTCGACGTCGGCGCGTGGGGTTTCACGCAGCACCACGGGACCAACGTGAACCCCAACGCGCGCCCTGAGGGGCGGACTCAACGAGCCCAGCACGTCGTGGTACGCCATCGCGAAAGCGACCGCGTCGTTGGCGCCATCGAACAAAGTCAGCATGCCGTCCGATCTGTCGATCTCGCGGCCGCGCCACTGGCGCAACAGATCGCGCGCCAAACGATCGTGGGCGGTCCACAACTGCGCGCTTGCCGCGTCGCCGAGTTCGATAGTGAGACCCGTACTGTCGACCACGTCGGTCAACAGTATCGCTTTCGTTGTGTTGGTCGATTCGAAGCTGCCCATCATCGTCGTAGAGTTTCCACCTTTGGGATTGCACGCACCACCCCGAACGATGCGGCATCATCGACGCGAGCTTGAAACTGCACTGCCACAACGACGGCGCGAAGTTGCCCGACTCGATCGCTCAGCGCCGATTGATCAGCACGAGTCCGATTCCAACCGCCGCGAAGGCGCCCACGAAACGCCCCGACAGCGGATCGGAGAATACGAGCCAGCCGAAGAACACGCCGAACACCGGCGAGAGCAGGCTGAACGACGTCATCCGACCCACCGGATAGACACGCAGCACCCAGGACCACACGAGGAACCCGGCGCTAGCGACCACCACCACCTGGAACGCGAAGATGGCGAGCAAGTCCGCCGTCGGGTTTCTGATCGGGCTTCCGATCACGAGTGCAAGCGGTATCAGCAGTACGGCCGAGACGCTGAGGTGGTAGAGCATCACTTGTTCCTGCGAGCTCTCGATCAGACGCGTGCCGCGCGTGAATAGCGCGATGCCGGACCACGCCATGGCACCACCCAGCGCCAATAGATCGCCGATCCAGGCTTGCTCGCTGGGCTGGGAGTGCGCATCGCCGAGCACCAAGGCAATCCCACCGATCGCCAACGCGAGTCCAATGGCGCGCGGCGCGGTGAGTCGATCCTCGGGGAACAGGAAGTGCGCGGCGAGCGCGGTCATGAAGGGCATGCTGTAGAAGAGCAACGAGGCGCGTGCAACGCTCGTGAACTCCACCGCGTAGAACAACAACGCGAACTCGAGGGCAAACAGGAGGCCGGCAACGAGCCCGTACGGCAGCGAGCAGTCGCGCACGTTGAGTCGCTTGCGTGCGACGATCGCCCAGGCGAGCACCACGAAGAACGCGCAGGCACTGCGTAGCCCGGATTGAAACACGGGTGAGAAGGCACCATACGTCGGTGGCATACGAATACATCCAGCGGTCCCCCGGGGGGTAATGCAGGGGCACGCCGGCGAGTTTCTCGACGAAGCTCGACAGCGTCTCACCGCCGGTGCGAGATATCTGTCGCGCGCGATAGGCCTTGTCGACGGGGTGCGCGCTCGCTCCGTAGGAGAGTCCCGCCGTATGCGACAGCACGTGGCGGAACGTCATCGGCCGCTCCGGTTCGCGCAATTCCATGTGTTCGCCCTCACCGGATACGTAGACGCGGTGATTGCGCCATGAAGGGATCACGCGATGGACTGGGTCGTTCAGCTGAAAGAGGCCGCGCTCGTACAGCTGCATGAGGGCAATCGACGTGATCGGCTTGGTCATCGAATAAATGCGGAAGATCGTGTCGTCTCTCATCGGTCGACCACGCTCGAGATCCATCGAGCCCAACGAGCAGAAATAGGCGGGGTGCCCATATCGATGCACCGCCACCTGGCAGCCTGCAATCTTCTGCGGCTCGATGTAGTTCCGCTCGAGGTGACCGGTAATGCGTTCGAGTCTTTTGCGCGAAAAGCCCGCGCGCTTAGGGGTCAGTTTCATACGTCTTCCGCCTTTCGTTTCGAGCGCCCAATTTAGGACGCCGGATGACTAAGGAGATCCACGGATGCGACTCAATGTCGCTTCCTGTGCGGCGCGCACAGCGCGCGATGCGCTCTTAGGCGCGATGGCGACATCTACTTTCCCTTCGTTGCTCAGTCGCGTGATACTCCACCCGCACCCGAAAGAGGTGGCTTAGGTTGCCGATCCGCAGATGAGTGTTGAGCGAACCGAAGCGCAAGCGCATGTCTTTCTCAGCTACTCGAGAGTCGACCGCGCGCGGTCCGAAGCAATCGCGCGTCTACTCGCCGGCCATGGCGTCTCCGTCTGGATCGATCAGGTCGATATACCGGGAGGGACTTCATGGAGCGCCGAGATCGTGCGCGGCATCCGCTCATGCGTCACGTTCGTGGTGTTGTGTTCCAAGGCCGCAATGGCGTCGAGCAATGTGGAGCGCGAGTTGCAGCTGGCGTTAGAACACCACAAGCCCATTCTGCCGCTGGTTCTCGAACCCGCCGAGATCCCGGACGCGATCGCCTATGGGCTTGCCGGCGTGCAGCAGGTGCTCGTGGGCGAGCGATCCGAGCACGATTGGTTGCCGGAGGCTCTGCGTGCGTTGGCCTTGCTCGGCACGGTTGCGCCTGCGCCTGCCGCGATAGCCGCAGTGCCCACCATCTCGCTTCTGCCGCGTCGTCGTCACAACCTGCCCGCCGAGCTAACGAGCTTCATCGGCCGCGAGCGCGAGCAGGAGAAAGTCAAAGACGTGCTCGCGAAATCGCGCCTGCTGACGCTGAGCGGAATCGGTGGCATCGGCAAGACGCGCCTGTCCCTTCAGATCGCTGCCGACGTCGCGAACGACTATCCGGACGGCGTCTGGTTCGTGGAAATGGCACCGATCACCGACGCGGGCCTTGTGCCGCAGGCGGTCGCCTCGGTTTTCGGCGTCAAGGAAGAAGCTGGCCGATCGCTCGGCGAGGCATTGGTTGACTACGTGCGTGACCGCCAGCTGCTGCTCGTGCTGGACAACTGTGAGCACGTCGTGGCCGCGTGCGCCGAACTCGCGCGGCAGCTGCTAACAGCCGGTCCCCGGTTGAAGATACTGGCGTCAAGCCGGGAGCATTTCCGCATTTCTGGCGAGACGGCGTACACGGTGCCGCCGCTTTCGTTGCCCGATCCGACGGGCGCAACCTCCGCCGATGCGGTCTCGCGGTTTGAGTCAGTGCATTTGTTCGTCGAGCGCGCGAAATCGTTCCAACCTGCATTCAGTTTGACGGATCGCAACGCCGCTCTGGTCGCGGCAATCTGCCAGCGACTTGATGGCATCCCGCTGGCACTCGAGCTGGCCGCTGCGCGTGTGCGGGCGCTATCGATCG
>CAYUMA010000768.1:0-6957 GCA_964445675.1 uncultured Pseudomonadales bacterium
AACGCGACATGACGCTACCCCTTGCGGGCATGCGTGACCTGCACACGCGGATCACGTCGCCACACAGGACGGTCGTGCTCGGCAACGCCGACCACTTCCACTTCTGCGACAACGTCGAGCAGACCCACGACGGCCTCCGGATGATGATGAAGGGCCGAGTACCCGACGACCTGCTCACGCGGATGCAGCCGTCGAGCGACTACTGCGCGGGCGAACTCGCGTACGACTTCAATCGCAGCTTGGGGCTGGCGCACTTCGACGCGTTCCTGAAGCACAACCCCGCGGCGCGGGCGCTGCTCGACGGCGACCTCGTCAACACGCTGGCGGCACGGTCGATCCGCAGCTCACTGCTCTGAGTCCCGTTGCGCGCGGTGACCGGCGAACCACGGCGTGGGCGCCGTCACGACCTCTGAGGTAATTGAAATGCGCGCGCCACGGGCCAAGCTGCACCGACAATCAAACCCGGGAGTAATGCGCCATGACGTTGTTTCGGATTCTGCTGGTCGCAATGTTCGTGATCCTGCTGGCCTATACCAGCGTGGTCATTACCCATCACGGCTGGAACCTGTTTCCGATCTTCTTCGGCGATATGGCCGAGGTAGCCTGGCCTGGCCAGTTCAACCTCGACTTCATGTGCATGCTGGCCCTGTCGGCCCTTTGGGTGGCCTGGCGTCACCGGTTCTCGGTGGCCGGACTGCTGCTGGCCGTGGTGGCCTTCACCGGTGGGACGCCGTTCCTCAGCATTTACCTGTTGACCCTCAGCCTGCAGACGAACGGCGACATTCGCGAAATGCTTCTTGGTAACGCCCGCGTCTGAAGCGCGGCGTGCGCTCGACGCAAACGGACATTCCTTCCCGATTCCTACCAGCGACCATCCAGCTCCGCCGCAATTTCGGCAAAGATCTTCGCCCGAATCTGCGGCGACTCATTGACGAGCTGGTGCTGCGCTTCGGGGATATAGAACACCTTCGGCCGGAACAACCGTTCGATGACGCGGACGTTGTAGTGCCGATCCACGGTGCGGTCGGCGTGTCCCTGCACGATGAGCGGCGCGAGATCGGTCGGCTCGTAACGTTCGAACCGTTTGCGCCACGCCTGCATCGCCATCACCCACTGCACCGGCAGTGTGCGCGCCTGCAGCGGATCGCGGTCGCGCAGGAACTCGACGAATTCCCGATCCTGCGTATTGAACGCAAAGGTCCGTTTCGTTTCCTTGATGCTCCGGCGCGCAATTTCGTAGACGACTCGATTGAGGGGCCAGCGGTACGGCCGCACGAGCGGCGCAAGCAGCACGATCTTCTCGAACGGTGCTGTCGCGCGAGAGAGTCCGTTGCCGAGCAGCCACTCCATCGCAATCGCGCCGCCGGTACTTTGACCGAACAGATGTCGCGGCGTCGGCAGATGCGCTTCGAACGCACGGAAGCACGCATCGAACGCCGCGACGTAGTGGTCGAACGTTTCGATCGTCGCCGGTTCTCCCGTCGACAATCCATGACCCGGCAAATCGAACGTGAGCACGGCGAGGCGGCGGTCGAGCAGAAAGCGGATGAGATGACGATACAAGCCGACGTGATCGTAGTAACCGTGAATGACGATCGCGCTGCCCGCGGCATCGCGCGGCGTCCACAGGTGTGCGGCAATCGTGTGCGTCGAGGTTTCGATGCGGCCGAGCTGGTGCGCAAGCCCTTCGATCGATTCGGCGAAGTGAATGCCGTAATGACGCAGGTAGGCGTCTTCGGCGGGTGTGAGCACGGACGGTGCGCCGGGCACCAACGGCTTCAGTGAGGTGCGGACTACACTCGGATCGAACGGTGCCAGCACGGCGTCAATTGACGACCGGGGCGAGCGAGCCCTTCTCGTACAGCTTGAACATGTCCTCGAGCTGCAGCGCTTTGATCTTCGATGCATGCCCCGCGGTGCCGAACGCTTCGTAACGCTCGACGACGATCTTCTTCATCGCCTTCGTCGTTTCGGTCAGGTACTTGCGCGGGTCGAACTCGCTTTTATTCTTCGCCAGATACATGCGCAGCGCGGCGGTCGACGCGAGGCGCAGGTCGGTGTCGATGTTGATCTTGCGGACGCCGTGGCGAATGCCTTCTTGAATTTCCGACAGCGGCACGCCGTAGGTCTCTTTGATCTCGCCGCCGTATTGATTGATCAGCTTCAGCAGATCCTGCGGCACGGACGAGGAGCCGTGCATGACGAGGTGGGTATTCGGGATCCGCGCGTTGATCGCCTTGATGCGATCGATTGCGAGCACGTCGCCCGTCGGTGGCCGTGTGAACTTGTACGCGCCGTGCGACGTTCCGATCGCGATCGCGAGCGCGTCGACCCGCGTCTTTTTGACGAAGTCGGCGGCTTGTTCGGGATCAGTCAACAACATCTCTTTCGACAGCGACCCTTCGTGGCCGCCGCCGTCTTCTTCACCGCCCATACCGGTTTCGAGACTGCCGAGGCAACCGAGTTCGCCTTCAACCGATACGCCGCATGCGTGCGCCATGTCGACGACGCGCCGCGTCACGTCGACGTTGTATTCGTATTCCATCGGCGTTTTCTGATCTTCGCCAAGCGAGCCATCCATCATGACGGACGAAAACCCGAGCTGGATCGACCGTTGGCACACCGACGGCGACGCGCCGTGATCCTGGTGCATCACGACCGGGATATTCGGAAACTCCTCGATCGCGGCGAGGATCAAGTGACGCAGGAAGGTCGGGCCGGCGTATTTTCGGGCACCGGCCGAGGCCTGCACGATCACCGGGCTATCCGTTGCCGCGGCGCCTTCCATGATCGCGCGCATCTGTTCGAGGTTGTTGACGTTGAACGCCGGTACGCCGTAGTCGTGTTCCGCGGCGTGGTCGAGCAGTTGTCGCATACTGATAAGCGGCATGATGGTTACCTCTTAGCGCTTCGCGCGGGCTTCTAACACTTCGACCGCGGGCAATTGTTTTCCTTCCACGAACTCGAGAAACGCGCCGCCACCGGTCGAGATATACGAAATTCGATCGCCGACGCCGTATTTGTCGATCGCCGCCAGCGTATCGCCGCCTCCGGCAATCGAAAAGCCGCGACTTGTGGCGATTGCGTGAGCGATGACGCGCGTGCCTTCGCCGAACTGATCGAATTCGAACACGCCGACGGGGCCATTCCACAGGATCGTTCCGGCGCGTTCGAGCCGCTTCGCGAAGCTGCGCGCGGTCTCCGGGCCGATGTCGAGAATCATCTCGTCGGGACGCACTGCATCGACGCGCCGCAACGTGGCCGGCGCTGCCGCATCGAGGCTCGGCGCCGTGACGACGTCGAACGGCACCGGCACGTCGACTTTTTTCGCGATGCGGCGCGCGGCGTCGACGAGATCGGCTTCGTACAGCGACTTGCCGACGTTATGCCCTTGCGCCGCAATGAACGTGTTGGCGATGCCGCCGCCGACGATGATCGTATCGGCGATTTCCGCGAGTCGATCCAGCACTTCGAGTTTGGTCGAGACCTTCGAGCCGCCGACCACGGCGATCATCGGCCGCGCGGGGCTTGCCAGCGCACGGCCGAGCGCGTCGAGTTCCGCCGCGAGCAGCGGCCCCGCGCACGCGATCGGCGCGTATTTCGCGATGCCGTGCGTCGACACCTGCGCGCGGTGCGCGGTGCCGAACGCGTCCATCACGAATATGTCGCACAACTTCGCCATACGGCGCGCCAGCGCATCGTCGTCAGCGCCTTCGCCGGTGATCCAGCGGACGTTCTCCAGCAGCTTGATTTCACCAGGTGCGATCGCGACGCCATCGATCCAGTCGCTGACGAGCGGAACCTCGCGATGCAACAGTTGCGCGAGTCGCGCGGCGACCGGCGCCAAACTGTGCTGCGGTTCGGTCTTCGCGCTTTCGCCTTCTGTCGGGCGACCGAGGTGTGATACGACCAGGACGGCGGCGCCCGCTTGGAGTGCGCGCTCTAGCGTCGGCAACGCCGCGACGATGCGCGCGTCGCTCGTGACGACGCCATTTTTCACCGGCACGTTGAGATCCTCGCGAATCAGCAGCCGTTTGCCGGCGAGCGGCAGATCCGCCATCGCGAGAACGTTCAACATGCGAATCCTCCTAATGAACAGCAGCTACAGAGCAGCTATACAACGCCGCACTGCGGCGACGACCGAGTCGAGGGTCATGCCGAGTGCGTCCATCGCCTGCGCGCCCGGCGCCGACATGCCGAAGCGCTCGATGCCGACGACCGCGCCGTCGAGACCAACGAAGCGGTACCAGTAGTTTGGATGTCCGGCTTCCACCGCGACGCGCGCGCGGATGGCGCTCGGAATCACCGCTTCGCGATACGCCGCGTCCTGCGCCAGATATACGTCGGTGCTCGGCATCGACACGACGCGCACCCCAACGCCGTCGTCCGCGAGCCGCGTTGCCGCGGCCACCGCGAGCGCAACTTCGGAACCCGTCGCGATGATGATGGCACGCAGAGCGGCTTTCTCTTCGACCAACACGTATCCGCCGCGGCCGATGGCGTCGAATGCCGTGCTGCTGCGGACTTGCGCTTTGGTCTTCTGACGGGTCAACACGAGTGCGGTGGGGCCGTCGCGACGCGCGATCGCGGCGTGCCACGCGACCGCCGTCTCGGCCGTGTCGCACGGGCGCCACACCGACAGGTTCGGTGTGGTGCGCAATGTTCCAAGCTGCTCGATCGGTTGATGCGTCGGACCGTCCTCACCCAACGCGACCGAATCGTGCGTGTAGACGAAGATGTTGTGCAACCGCATCAGTGACGCAAGCCGCACCGCGTTGCGCGCGTACTCCATGAAAATCAGGAAGGTGCCGGAGAACGGCACGAAGCCGCCGTGCAGCGCGATGCCGCTCGTGATCGCGGTCATCGCAAATTCGCGCACGCCAAAACTGATGTAGTCGCCGGCATGCGTGTGCGACAGGTCGGTCGCACCTTTCCAGCGGGTGTTGTTCGAACCGGTCAGGTCGGCGGAGCCGCCGATGAGTTCGGGCATCGTGGGGCCGAGCGCATCGAGACAGCGCTGCGAGGATTTGCGCGTCTCGAGATCTTCGAGCTTGTCCTGCGCGCCGCGCGCGACCGCGTCGATGCCGACGCTCCACCCTGGTGCCAGAACGCCCGCGACACGGCGGTCGAATTCGCGCGCGAGCTCGGGGAATTCGAGCCGATAGGACTGCATCAACGTCTGCCAGGATGCCTCGCGCGTGGCTCCCGCGGCGCGGCAATCCCATTCGCGATAAATCGCGTCGGGCACCTCGAACGGGGCGTAACTCCAATTCAACGTGCGGCGCGCCAGACTGACCTCGTCCGCGCCGAGCGCCGCCCCGTGCGCCTCCGCCGTGCCCTGCCGGTTCGGCGCGCCAAACCCGATCACGGTGCGGCAGCAGATGAGTGTTGGTTTGGCGTGATCCTCCGCAGCGTCCGCGAGCGCCGCGGCGACGGCGGAGGCGTCGTGGCCGTCGATGCCGCTGATCACACGCCAGCCATACGCCTCGAAGCGTGCACCGACATCTTCGGTGAACCACCCCTTCGTCTCACCGTCGATTGAGATGCCGTTGTCGTCGTAGATGCACTTCAGTTTCCCGAGGCACAACGTACCCGCCAGCGACGCCGCTTCGTGCGAAATGCCTTCCATCAGACAGCCGTCCCCGACGACGACCCACGTGCGGTGATCGACGACGTTGAACCCGGGCCGATTGAAGCGGCGCGCGAGCTCGCGTTCGGCGAGCGCCATGCCGACCGCATTTGCGAATCCCTGCCCCAACGGTCCGGTGGTCGTCTCGACACCGGGGCATTCACGATATTCGGGATGTCCGGCGGTCTTCGAATGGAGTTGCCGGAATCCCTTGATGTCGTCGATCGTCACTGCGTAGCCGGACAGGTGCAGCATCGCGTACAGCAGCATCGAGGCGTGACCGTTCGACAGCACGAAGCGGTCGCGGTTGAACCAGTCGGGATTGTTGGGATTGTGCTCGAGCACCTCGCGCCACAGGACCTCGCCGACATCGGCGAGTCCCATCGGCGCACCCGGATGACCGGAGTTCGCCAGTTGGACTGCGTCCATGGCCAACGCGCGGATCGCATTGGCTCGTTCCGTTCGGGAGGGCATAGCAGGTCGTTGAAGCAAGCGGGCTGGTATTGTCGTTGCTTCACTTTGGCAACGCAATTTTTTACACCATCGCGCGCGCCAAGCCCTTAGAATTCGTGCCTTTGGGCAACGGGACGATCCATGGCTGACTACAGCGTATTCACCTCCGAGTCGGTCGGCGAAGGCCATCCCGACAAAATGGCCGACCAGATTTCCGACGCGGTGCTCGATGCGATGCTCGCGCAGGATCCGGAGTCGCGCGTCGCGTGCGAGACGTTGATCAAAACCGGCATCGTCGTCATCGCCGGCGAGATCCGCTCGAACGCCGAGGTGAATCTCGATCGGCTCGTCCGCCAGGTCATCAAGGACATCGGCTACGACGACATCGCGTGCGGTTTCAATCCCGATGACTGCACGGTGATCAACGCGCTTGGTCAGCAGTCCACCGATATCGCGATGGGTGTGGATGAAACCGGCGATCACGAACAAGGCGCCGGCGACCAGGGGCTCATGTTCGGCTACGCGACGAACGAGACCGACGTGTTCATGCCCGCGCCGATCACGTACGCGCATCGTCTCGTGCAGAAGCAGGCCGAAGTCCGGCGCAACGGTAAGTGCAAATTCCTGCGCCCCGACGCGAAAAGTCAGTTGACGTTCCGCTACGGTGCGGACGGCAAGCCGCTCGGCATCGATGCCGTCGTGCTCTCGACGCAGCACGATCCCGACATTTCGCAGAAGGACCTGCACGAAGCCGTGCTCGAAGAAATCATCAAGCCGACGCTGCCGGGTAACTGGGTCACGAAAACGACCAAGGTCTACATCAACCCGACCGGCAAATTCGTCATCGGCGGACCGGTTGGCGACTGCGGCTTGAC
>CAYUMA010000769.1:0-2067 GCA_964445675.1 uncultured Pseudomonadales bacterium
GACCTGGTCGATCGCGCAGCCCGCGAAGCAGTGAATCAACACGCGACCATCGTGGAGCACTTTGATCGACAGACTTGGGGTTGTATCGTCGTGCGCGGGACAACGCGCGAAGAACTGGCCGAAGCCGCGGTCGACAACCCGTTCGAGGCGTCCAAGCACGCGCGTCGTGGCGTCAGATCGATCTGCAGGCGAACCGAATCGTTCCACTCGCCTCATTCCGGCTGCCCCGGTCTGTGTCTCGGACGCCGGTCCGCACCCTGCGAATCGGTGCGCGTTTCTGCCGCGCCAATCCCGTCGCGTTCAACCTCCGCGGTCGCCCTCTCCCGCTCGTCTCTCCAACGTTGCGCCGCCATGTTTGTAATCAACACTTTGCGGCCAACTCTCATCCGCTCCGGACCAATTCCGATCGACCAGAGCTTGTACAAGGTGGGAACACTAATTCGATGCTGTTGACAAAACTCCTCAATTGTAAGGGCACCGTCGCGCACGACTTGGTCTGCTGAGTGGGACATTTGACTATGGTCCGTCGTTAACTTGGGCAGAAGGCTAACGGCGGCCCAGAGGTGCACACAATGAATAACCCAACCAAGGACTGGTGCGATTATTTTGCTGCTGCATCGGACCGGTGCTAAGAGTCCCCAACGAACTTATCGAGTCGATCGGCCCAACGCTGGAGGACTCGCCGTGATTCCTTGTCGTACGAATGCCGATCGTAGCGAGCCGTCACACTCCGATCGGTGTGATTCAGGATCCGTTCGAGCACCACCCGATGGCACTGCTCATCGCGCGTCAGATGCGTCGCCACGGTTCGCCGCAGATCGTGCGGAGTGAACGGCTCCAGGCCAAGCATCGGCGCGGCGCGGCGTATGGCGTGGCTGAAGTTGTGCGGCGAGATCGATTGGGCGGCGTCGCGCGGTGACGGAAAAACCCGTGCGCCTTTCTGGCGCCGGCGGCGTTCCCGAAGGAGCGCAACCGCCTGCCGCGGCAACGGGATCTCATGAGGCTTGGCGTTCTTGGTTCGTGCGCCCGGCAGACGCCACACACCCAGCTCGAGATCCAACTCTGCCCACAACAATCCTATGACTTCGTTTCGCCTGGCCGCAGTCAAGAGACTGAGCATCGCGACGTCGGCGTGATCAGCTGAAAGGGCTGCGACGACATTGGCCATGAACGCTCGCAATTCGGTATCCGACAGATACCTCTCGCGCGTGGCGGCCTGCGTAGTGCGCAGGCGATCACACGGGTTCGATTCGAGCACACCCGCCTCAATGCCCCGATTAAAAGCTTTGCGCAGCGCGGCGATGACCAACGCAGCAACTCGCGGAGCTCGACTCGCAACCTTCGCATGCAGCTCGCGCAACTCAGCGCGCGTAATCGACTCGGCCGGGCGCTCCAACCAAGTCGTCGGAACGTCCCGCTTCAGATTCGCTGCGTCAGCGGCCCAGGAACGTTTCTTGTCCGCGCCTGAGCGCGATTCGTCGATGTGGTTTTCGATCAGTCTGGCAAGCGACCACCGCTTTGCTTCGCGCTCATTCGCGATTCGCTTCGCATCAATCGCTCGATTGCGCTCTTCGACGGGGTCCGTCCCCGCTTCGCGCAGCGTCCGCGCAATGAAATATCGGCGACGCGCTTCTGCCAAAGAAACGCCCCGATCGTCGTCCCGGTAAACGCCAAGGCTGAGCCGGCGCAGTCGACCATCAATTCGGTAGCGGTACATCCAAACCTTGCGGCCCGTCGGGTGCACCCGCAGAACGAATCCGGGATTGCCGGCCTCCGGTATTTCGTACAGACGTTCCCGCGGCTGGAAGGACCGAATGCCCCTTGCGGTGAAGCTCATCTATCCCCCGATTTGGGATACTAATTGGGATACTTGCGATACTAATTGAGATACTAAAATCGGAGATCTCCAGAGAACTGCACTTACGCCAGGATAGGCCCACAGAAAGTCAGAGCGCAATCTACGGAGTGCAGAGTACCAATGAATTCATTGGCAGAAATGATCACAGAAGAGAGGGAGGGAAGCAAGATCAAGGAGTTGGATTTGGTCGGGACGGCAGGATTTGAACC
>CAYUMA010000770.1:0-2117 GCA_964445675.1 uncultured Pseudomonadales bacterium
ATCGCAGCGCGCAGAGTCGGCAAACTCCCCTTTCGAGTCTTCACGCGTACGCACAACGATCGCGGCGACGTGCGCATCGACGCACGACATACCCGCCGGTACTTCGAAACCCCGCGCCAACCGCCCCACACATACCTCGTCGGCCGTCACGAGTTCCCGCTTGTCGCCCTCGATCTGCAGCACCAACGCATCACCCGGGATGAGCGCTGCAATCGCCTCATGCACCCGCGACGATTCCGAATAACGCCCCGCAAACCCCAAATCCACATCAGCGAGGCCGAGCTTCTCATACCGTCGCGCCAGTTCCGGCGCCGGCTCCGGCAGATGCGTTGCCGCGCGCACCAACACGCTCGGCGCGTCCGTCAAACCATCGAGGAACACGTGCGAGCGGCCGATCCTCGCAAGCGTCAGCGTCTCTTTCGCACGCGTCATCGCCACGTAGTACAGCCGTCGCGCAGCGTCGGGGTCTTCATCGCGATTCCGATTTGTCCAACCGCCATCGAGCACGACGACATGATCGAACTCGAGTCCTTTCGCGCGATGCGCGGTCAAGAGCAGCAACCCCGTCTGTCGCCGCCGAATCTCACGTCCCCATTCGGCGAGCCATTCGAGAAAGTGCGGCACCGGCATGTGCGCAGCACCGGTTTCCTGCGCATACGCCGCTACCGCTTCGTGCAGCAACTCCCACCAAGCCCCCACGTTGCTCGCCGCCCACCCTCGCAACGCCACAACATCGATCAGTCCGCCAACCGCGCCACGCGCCCACTCGATGAGCACTTGCGTCTCCCGCAGCCGCCAGAAATATCCCACGCCTTCATCCGCCATCTGCACCGGAATGCGATTCAACTCGCACCAACTGCGTATCGGCTCGAGAAATTTCCACTCCCGCGCCAGCACCGCCGCGCGCTCCCACCGCCAATGCGGATCGAGTGCGGCAAGGCGCGCGAGCTCCGTCATCACCGCCACCGACTGCGTTGCCGGATCCGCGCCCGCCGGCAGCACCTGCACGCGTCCTTTGCCCACCGGATCGCGCTCGGTCCAGTCGCCGCCCGGCGGCGCCAGCATTCGCACACGATCGACCGCGATCGGATGTGCGGCCTTCATGCGATCGCGCGCCGGTGCAATCACCGCGTTCGCGGCAGAGATGATGTCCGCGGTGGAACGGTAGTTCTCGATCAGATACGCGGCTCGCGCGCCGTAATCGGTCTCGAATCGACGCACGTATTCCACCGACGCGCCGGCAAACGAATAGATGTTCTGATCATCGTCACCCACTGCGAACAACGACAACTTGCCCGCGTCATCCTTCAGCGTGCGTCCCGCGAGCGCCGAGATCAGCTCGTATTGTCCGGGCCCGACATCCTGGTACTCATCCACCAGAATCCATCGGAAGCCTGCCAGCAAACGTTCGCGTTGTTCGTCCGCTTCATCGGGCGGCAAACCCGCACCGTTGAGCAGCGCCACCGCTTGCTTCAGCACGTCGTCAAACGCGGCATCGGTCAGCGGCTCGGTGCGACCAGAGAACGACGCACCGGCTAACCGCATCGCGAGCGCATGACACGTCAGCACCACCACGCCGCGCGCGTCATCGCCAATCAACGCGAACAGACGCTGACGGATCTCCACGGCCGCGTGACGGTTGTACGCCAGCGCCAGAATGCCGCCCGGGTTTTCACGTTTGACGCGCACGAGATAGGCGATGCGATGCACGAGCACACGCGTCTTGCCCGAACCGGGCCCGGCGAGCACCAGTACGTTGGTGCGCTCGCGATCGTCGGTGACGATGCGCTGCTGCTCGGGGTTGTTGAGCGATTCGACGATGGCGCGCCACGACGCCGGCGTCGTCTGCCGATCGAGCTCCTGCGCGCGCCGCGGCAGCCAGCGTTTGATGAACGCATCGCGCTGCATCGTGAAGTAGTCCATCGCGAGCCGCACCGCTTCGGCAATCGTGCCCAGGCCGCGCTCGGCGTACTCGGCCATGATGTGTACCTGCACCACCTGCTCGGCGTAGTGCATCTTCAGCGGTTCGAAGTCGGCGCGCGTGAAGCCGCGCCGGCCGGCGGTAAGCCGAATCGTCATCGCCGGACGGAATATCGCGAGACCTTTGTTGAGCCGGA
>CAYUMA010000771.1:0-3813 GCA_964445675.1 uncultured Pseudomonadales bacterium
CCGGCCCGCACCTGCACTTCTCGGTCTATCTGAACACTGTCGCGGTCGATCCCGCGCTGTTCCTGCCGGATTGAGCCGGTCACCCCGGCTGCGCGCCGGTCGCGCAGCGCACCGTCCGGACGCCGCCGGTGCCGACGGTGACTGCGCAAGCAGGCGCCGGAGCGGCGGCCGCTGACGCCACGCCGCGCTGCGGCTGCGCGTATTCCTCGCGGAACCAGCGCTGGACTTCGGTCGCCTGCATCTCGCACCCGTCGGTGGTGAGGTCCTCGCCCTGATACCGCGACTGGATGTAGTGCACGAACTCGTGGGCGAGCGAGTCGTCGAGCGTGCGCTTGAAGCGCAGGTAGAACGACGCCTCGTCGCTCAGGTAGATCTCGTTGGTCGCGATCGAGTACGAGTTGGCGATGAGCGGCGGGCGGAACTGCCACTGCGACTCCATCGCGTCCTGGAACTGGCGGAGCGGCGTCGCGCTCTCGAGGAAGATCGCCGGGAGCGGTACGTCCGCGCGCAGCGTGACCTGCATGCGCGCCGCGACGGTCTCGAGGATGAAGCGCGGCGCGAAGCGCAATTTCATCGGCGCGGCGATCTCGACGTTCTCGCCGGCGACGGCGGGGGCGAGGCAGGCGAGCGCCACGGCTGCGGCGGACCAGCGGAAGAACCGTTGCAGATTCATGACGTCTCCTTCGAACCTTGCGGTCGTACTGCGACCACGACAGCTCGAAGGCTACGGAGCGGGGCGACGCCTGAAAGTGCGCTTACGCACCTCGCTGGCACACCGTGCCGAACTAGGGTGCGGCGTTCGACGCCCTAGTCCGGAAGACCTAGACGAACATTCAGGAAGTGCGCCAGATGCCGGCGCGCCGTGACGGACGCCGTCGCGGCGGAACGTTCAGGCCGAGCCGCGGACTTCCTCGACCAGCCGCTCGAGTCCCGCAACGTCGCGGATGACGAGCGCGTGCTCGCCGCGCTCGAGGATGCCCAGCTTGACGAGCCCCGACAGCTCCCGCGTCACCTGCTCGCGGTAGGTGCTGACTTGGCTCGCGATGTCCGTGTGCTTCGGCGCGGGGTCGATCCTGGCGCTATTGTTCGAGATGCCCGCCAGCTTCGCAAGACGAAGGATTTCCGCGTGAACACGGTTTTGAACGCCCAAGGTGCTCAAATCGTACACGCGATCGGAGAGATCGCGAACCAAGCCCACGAGCCGAAGGATCACGCACTCGGCGACATTTGGATATTTGAAAATTAGGGCGCGAAATTCATCGGGCGGCATCAAGGCGATGAGCGAGTCCTCGATCGCCACGATATCCGCGGAGCGTGGAAGCCCGTCGAGTGCCGCAAGATCCCCGATCCACTCCCCTGCGCCAACCTCCCGAAACGCTGTAAGTCGCCCTCCAGGTGAAAGCACCCTCACCCGCACCTTGCCGCCGACGATCAGATAGACGTCGCGATCGGTCGCCTCTTTAGCGATGACAAGCTGGTCCGGCGCGAACCTTCGCCAGGTACACCGCCGCGACACGGGTTCGAGAACGTCGTCCGGCAATCCGGCGAATAGCTTGATGCTCCGCAATCCGAGGAGGGACGGCTGAATCTTTGCGTCTCGACTCATCGCCTGATGCTCTGAAAACTGCAGTATGGGCCGTTGTTGAGTTGCGCTTCTATCACTTTCTCGAACGGCATGCACGCAGCGGCCGCATGCTTCGACGAGAAGCCGGATCATCCCGGCGGCAGGCCGCGGTCATCGCACCCGCGAACACGGGCGTTCGCGTGCGTATGCGCACCACTCTTAGCCTCGATCTGCCTTTCGAGTGCGTATCCGCACCTCACGTCGCGTAAGCGCTTCGTATAGTGCATTCAGCCCGTTCGTTCGCCTTCCACGAATCGAAGCGACGGCAGAAGGGCGAGCGGGAGCAACTGAACCATTCCGGCTCGTTCAACGACAGACGAAGACTTCTCGAGGAGCAGAAAATGGCCGAGCTAAATTTCAGTTTCAGTCGAGTCTATGGGTTTGCGAACGATGCCGAATCGTCGAGTGCATTGCGACCCCCGGATATCCATTTGACCCCTCGCCAGCGCGATGTGCTCCGGTTGCTCTGCGAAGGCATGCCGAACAAGCTGATCTCTCGCACGCTCGATATTTCGTCCGCGACCGTGAAGGTTCATGTCAGCAGCATCTTTCGCGCGCTCAAGGTATCGAGCCGTCTGGAGGCGGTCGTTGCAGCGCGCGCCCTCGGGGTGACTTCCACCGCCGGTCACGCACCGCTCCATGCGGTTCGGAATCCTTCGTTTCCGAGTCCGGTTGGTCGGCTCATGCTCGAGCAGCTCGCTCTGCAGCCATGCCTGGTCAGCCCGTCCGCCGACGCGGAATGAGATGAACCGGCGGCCTGTGCTCTGCAAGTTCGTCGGCGTGGACACGCCATGAGGTGCGTTCACGCACCGACACGAACATGTGGTCCGGAGACACTCATGCGCATGGGCCAACCGTGGCGCGAAATTCCGGTTGGCTGCCTGGGGCCGACCATGAAATCACGAGGGCTACGATCAAAGCGTCCGACGAATCCGCGGCCGGCGAAAGGGCCGATGGGCGCCCAACGTCGATTGCCGACCGCCGGTGTTTCAACAATCGTAAAGCGTCCGAACCGCCCAAAATCGCGAACGCCCTGGAACGAACGTGCTTCGTTCGTGCTCTACGCAGAAGAGCAGATCGCAAGATCGAAGCGGCGCGGCCCGCAAAAGGTCGTGACTCGCATCGTGTGCCACCATCTCGAATCGGGCCGCCAGCGCAGTTGGCGACTGACAAGTCTTGATCAGTTGCCCGCGTGGATCGTCCGCATGCTAAAGCCTGATCGCGTCAATCGCCCCGATGAATCGTCGCCTTTGATCTGACGAGCGGCGAACCAGGTGCGGCGCGGCATTTCTGCACGTCCTGTCGCATCACTTGGGGAATAGCCCGCGCGTCCAGGTGTTAACTTGAGTATCGACATTTCGCGATAGCATCGCGGAATGGCCCATCCGATCATCGAGCACATCCCACGGCTACGCCGCTATGCGCGCGCGCTGGTCGGTCATTCGCATCGTGCCGATGATCTGGTGCAAGACACGCTGGAGCGCGCCTATACGAAGTGGCATTTGTGGCGGGAGGGGACGAATCTTCGGGCGTGGCTATTTACCGTGATGCATAACGTGTGGGCCAATCAAATGGAGTCGGGGAATCATGTCCCGCCAATGGTATCGATCGACGAGGCCCTCGATATCGCGGACCTCCCGAGGCAGGACGGCGCGCTTGGCATCCGGGATCTCGAGGCCGCCTTGCTTACGCTGCCGGGGGATCAACGCGAGGTGCTGTTGTTGGTGGCCTTGGAGGATTTGAAGTACCACGAAGCGGCGCGGGTCCTCGACGTTCCGATTGGCACCGTAATGTCCAGGCTTGCGAGAGCCCGGGCAAAACTTCGATTCGCGATGTCGGAAGGCGCAGTGAAGCGACCGAATTTGAAAGCAGTGAAGTGATGGGACAAGAGCAATCCGCGACCACTGACGAGTTGATGGCCTATGTCGACGGGCAACTGCCCGCCGAGGCGCTCGCTCGCGTTGAGGCGTTCGCCGCCGAGAACGAAGCCGCGCGCGCGGAGGTCGAGGCTTATCGCCTGCAAAACCTTCTCCTGCATGGCGCGTACGACAAGGTGCTCGAAGAGCGCGTGCCCCGCCGTCTGCTCTGGCCAACGGTATCGGCGACCTGGGTACGTTTATCGGTGGCCGCCTGTGCCCTCCTCGTCATTGGCGGTGTGATCGGGTGGTACGCGCGCGATGTCGCGGTCC
>CAYUMA010000772.1:0-1920 GCA_964445675.1 uncultured Pseudomonadales bacterium
CGCGCACGAACCGTGGTGTGTTCTGCATCAACGAGTTGCCGGACCTGGCGGAACGGATCCAGGTGGGCTTGCTCAACATCATGGAAGAGCGCGATGTGCAGATTCGCGGCTATCGCATCCAGCTTCCGCTCGACATTTTCCTCGTCGCGACCGCGAACCCCGAGGACTACACGAATCGCGGCCGCATCATCACGCCGTTGAAGGACCGCTACGGCGCGCAGATCCGCACGCACTATCCGGAAGATCTCTCGCAGGAAATCGAGATCATGGAGCAGGAAGCGCTGCACCTCGACATGGGCGACTATCGCGTCTCCGTGCCCGACTACATGAAGGAGATCATCGCCGAGATCACCCACCACGCGCGCCAGTCGCCCGATGTGAACCAGCGCTCGGGTGTGTCGGTTCGCGCCAGTGTCGCGAACTACGAAGCGCTGCTGGCGAACGCATTCCGGCGGGCGCTCCGCGTCGGCGAAACCGAAGTGGTGCCGCGCGTCTCCGACCTGCCGTTCATCGTTCCTTCGCTACAGGGCAAGGTCGAATTCGAAGCGATGGAAGACGGCCAGGAGTCCCGCATCATGGATCGGCTGATCCAGGGTGCGGTCAAGGCCGTGTTCGATCGCAAGTTCGACGTCAACGACATCGAAAACGTGGCCGGCGCGTTCAACAGCGGACTGTCGGTCGAAGTGGGTGAAGGCGTTGCATCGCGCGACTACGCCGACATCGTGACGCGCTTGCCGGGCTTAGGCGAAGTGATCGGCGCGCTGGCCGGTGAGAGCGAAGCGGCGCGCGCCACCGCCATCGAGTTCGTGCTCGAAGGACTCCACCTGCACAAGCTGCTCAACAAATACAGCGTGGACGGCCGCGCGTCCTACATGGGCTGAATCGGATGCGCAAACCGACGCTTCGCCATCGATTCTCGTTCTGGGACGGCAGTCAGCGGCTGCCGATCGACCCCGACGAAATCCTCGCCGCCATCGCGGACGACCTGATGGAATACGGCGATCTGAAGTGGGCGATGCGCAATCTGATGTCGCGCGGCATGAAGATGCCCAACGGCGGTTACCGCCAGGGCTTGCGCGACATGCTGCGCAAACTGCGCGAACAAAAGAAGGAACGCCTCGATCGCTACGATCTCGGCGGCGTGATGAAGGACATTAAGAAACAGCTCGACGAGGTGCTCGCGATGGAACGCGAACGCATCGATGAGTGGCTGAACAAAGAAGACGCCGCGGGCGCGGATCAGCAACCCAATTTCTCCGACGACTTGATGAAGGGGATTGCGAAGCGCGCCAAAGAAGCGCTCGACAAGCTGCCGCCGGACCCCGCCGGGCAAGTGAAGGCGCTCGAAAAACACGAGTTCATCAATCCCGACGCACAACGCAAGTTCCTCGAACTGCTGAACCAGTTGCGCCGCGCAATGACGCAGACGTTCTTCAACGACATCGAGCGCATGGTCAAGGAAATGTCGGCCGGCGACATCGCGCGCATGAAAGATATGCTGAAGGCGTTGAACGACATGCTCGTCAAACGCATCGCCGGTGACGACCCCGGCTTCGAGAACTTCATGGCGAAGTTCGGCGACATGTTCGGCGACGATCCGCCGCAATCACTCGACGACTTGCTCGAACGCATGCGGCAGCAGATGGCGGCGACGCAGTCGTTGCTGGCGTCGATGAGTCCCGATCAGCGCGCACAATTACAGTCGCTGATGAGCGACAAGTTCGGCGATCCGGAGCTGGAATCCGAGTTGCGTAAGCTTGCGAAAGAGATGGAATACCTGAACCCGGACGGCAATCGTTACAAGTTCGGCGGCAACGAGGAACTCGATCTCGAAGCCGCGATGCGCTTGATGAGCGAAATGCACGAACTCGACGACATGATCGACCAGGTGCAGGACGCCGATCGCCAGGGCAATCTCGA
>CAYUMA010000773.1:0-5472 GCA_964445675.1 uncultured Pseudomonadales bacterium
GGATCAGTGATGGGGCGGTGTTGTCGTTACTGGGTCAGTACTTGCGCCAACAGGTGGTAGAGGGGGTGCAACACTGGACCCCGACCCAAGGGACACCGCAGGGTGCAGTACTGAGTCCGTTGTTGGCGAACCTCTATCTGCATCCGATGGATGAAACGTTGAGTGCACGGTATCGCCTGGTGCGGTATGCGGATGACTTTGTGATCTTGTGTCAGAACGCCAACGAAGCCGAGACGGCGCTGGTGGAGTTACGCGCCTGGGTGACCGCGAACGGTCTGACCTTGCATCCGGCCAAGACCCACATTGGCGATAGTCGGCAACCCGGCCAAGGGTTCGAGTTCTTAGGCTACCGATTCGAAGGTGGGCAACGCTTCGTGCGGCGCAAGAGTCGACAGCGGATCCGCGCGCGGATCCGGCAGCAGACGCCGCGCACCCGAGGTGCCAGCCTGTCGCGCATCGTCGCCGACTTGAACCCCATCCTGCGGGGTTGGTTCGGTTACTTCCGCCACGCCCATCGGGCGACGTTCCCAGAGATAGATGGGTTCGTGCGGCGGCGGTTACGCGCATTACTACGCAAGCAACAGAAACGCCCTGGCCTCGGTCACGCACGTACGGATCATCGCCGTTGGCCGAATCGCTTCTTCGCGGACGTTGGCTTGTTCAACCTAACGACAGCCCACGGCCTCGCCTGCCGATCCCGATGTGGAAACACCTAACTGGAGAGCCGTATGCGGGAGAACTGCACGTACGGTTCGGAGGGAGGGGAGAGCTCAGCTCTTCCCTACCCCTATCAGGTGTGCCAAGGCCACCGTGGGAGCGATCGGAAGACTCGCGATTCTCCGAGATCAACGCCGCGCTAGCCACGCGAGCGGATTGACGGCGGCGCCGTTGCTGCGAATCTCGAAGTAGACACCACTCGTGCTCTGCCCGCCGCTACGTCCCGCGGTCGCGATGGTCTCGCCTGCCGTCACTCGATCGCCGACTTCTTTATAGAGCACGTCCGAGTGCGCGTAGAGGCTCATGTAGCCACTGCCGTGATCGATGATCGTCAACAATCCAAAGCCGCGCAGCCAGTCGGAGAACGCAACCTTACCGGCATGCACCGCGGCGACCGCCGTACCTTCGGACGCGTTGATGACGATGCCTTGCCACTTCAACAAGCCGCCCGAGCGCGGCTCGCCGAAACGGTGAATGAGCTTGCCGATCGAGGGCCACGGCAGCTTGCCTTTGCTGCGCGCGAACGTCGTCGTGCCCGACGGTTGCGCGCGCCGCTGCAGTTCCGCGATCAGTGACTCGAGGCGGCCGCGGTCCTGTGTCAAGCGGCTGCGTTGCTGCGCTTTGTCTTTGATGTCGCCTTGCAACGCGACGAGCACCCGCTCGCGCGCCTGACGCTTCGCGCGCAGTTCCGCGCGATCACTGTCGAGATCGCTCTGCTGCTGCGCGAGCGCTTGTTCGCGCGCCTGCTTGGCGGCGGCGTTCGCTTCGATGGCGGTCAGTGTTTCCTGATACGCGGTCAGTGTCTCGGTCCGGGCGGCTGCGAAGTAACCGTGATAGCGCAGCATACGTTCGACGAGTTCGGGGCTCTGCTGATTCAGTAGCAGCTTCAGAAAGTCTTCGCCCGACAAGCGGTACGCGGCTGCCAGGTGATTCGCGATGAGTTGCGCCTGCTCGTCGCGCTGCGCGGACAACCCCGCGCGCTGCTCATCGAGCTCGGTTAGTTCCGTCGTGATACGTTTCTGCTCGGCCTCGATCTTGCGGATGTCGCCGTTGGTGGCGGCGATGGATTGATCCGTCGCGCGCAGGTCCTTCTGCAGATCACGTTGTCGTCGCGACGCGTCCGAGAACCAGACGTCGAGATCGTTCAGGCGTTTGGTGATGCCGTTGATGTCGCGGCGCGCTTTGGAGATATCCTGCGCAGCATCCGCGAGCGGCGCTGTCAGCGCGATCCAAGTAAAACCCAAACAAGCCAGCCGCGTGCGCCACCGCATTCGACATCCATTATCAAGTTGCTGTGCTGAATCCAGTCGCTGCGTTAGGCGCGCCGGCGCGCGGGCTCGGGCTGATCGATCAGCGATCGGCCGGTCATCTCCTTGGGTACCGGCAACTGCAGCAGCGTCAGCAGTGTCGGTGCGACGTCGGCGAGCGTGCCGTCGTTGCGAAAGCGCAATGCCTGGTCGCCGATGTACACCAGCGGCACCGGCTCGCTGGTATGCGCGGTATGCGCTTGTCCGGTGGTCGCGTCCGACATCTGCTCGACGTTGCCGTGGTCGGCCGTGATGAGGCACTGCGCGTTCGTCTCGTGAATCGCCGCGACGATCCGCCCGAGGCATTCATCGAGCACTTCCACCGCGGCAACGGCGGCCTCGAAGATGCCGGTGTGTCCCACCATGTCGGCGTTGGCAAAGTTGCAGATGATCGCGTCGTAGTGGCGCGACCGGATCGCCTCAACGAGCCTGTCAGTCACTTCGCGCGCGCTCATCTCGGGCTGCAGATCGTACGTCGCCACTCTGGGCGACGGGATCAGGATCCTGTCTTCGCCTGGGTACGGGACTTCGCGCCCGCCGCTGAAGAAGAACGTCACATGCGCGTACTTCTCGGTTTCGGCGATGCGCAATTGCGTGCGCTTCAAGCCGGCGAGATACTCGCCGAAGGTATTCGCCAGGCTGTCTGGTTCGAATGCGCAGGGTGCATCGATATCGTCGGCGTAACGCGTCAGCGTCACGAACACTGACGGCCGCACGCGGGTGCGTCGGGCGAAGCCAGAGAAATCTTGGGCGGTCAACGCGCGTGAGAGTTCGCGCGCGCGGTCGGCGCGAAAGTTCATGAACACGATCGCGTCGCCGTCGACGATATGTAGGGGCGCGATATCGGTGGAGTGCACCGACGTGGGCTGCACGAATTCGTCGCTCTCACCGCGTTGATACGCGGCTTCCAACGCGGCGTTCGCGGTGTCCGCGTGAAACGGCGCATCGCCGTCGACCAGCAGGTTGTATGCGCGCTCGACGCGATCCCAGCGTTGGTCCCGATCCATCGCGAAGTAACGGCCGACGATGGAGACGATCTGGCCGACGCCGAGCGCTTTGAAGCGAGCATCGATTCGGGCCAGCGACGCTGCGGCACTGCGCGGCGGCGTATCGCGGCCATCGAGAAATGCGTGCAGATGAATGCGCCGTACGCCGCGCGCGGCCGCGTGCTCGATCAACGCAATGATGTGGTCTTCGTGGCTGTGCACGCCGCCGGGCGACAGTAATCCCAGCACATGTAGCGCAGCGCCCGATTTTGCGGCGTCGATCGCACGATTGAGCACGGGATTCGCCGCGAATTCGCCGTTGTTGATCGCAAGGGTAATCCGCGTGAGGTCCTGATAGACGACGCGTCCCGCGCCGAGATTCATGTGGCCCACTTCGGAGTTACCCATCTGACCCGCCGGCAAGCCGACATCGTGACCGGAACTCGAGATCAACGTGTGCGGCGCGTGACTCCACAGCGCGTCCCATGTCGGTGTCTTTGCCGCGGCGATCGCGTTGCCTTCTTTGGCAGTGCTGTGGCCGAATCCATCCAGCACGATGAGCAGACCCGTACGACGCAGCGTGTCTGACATGGGCTACGAAAACCTCGGGTACACGGAGCGCGCATTCTAATCAGTTCGAACCGTCTGCGAATACGTCGGCTGTGTATAATGCGCGCTCGCAAGTTTTGGCCACCCCCGGATTTTGGATGCAGCAGCTGTTTGAATTCATCGGAAATCATCCCGTGCTCGTCGGTATGTTCGCGGTGCTGCTTGCGCTCTTCATCCGCAACGAGACCCAACGGGGCGGGCGAGGGGTGAGTCCGCAGGAGTTGGTCAATCTGGTGAATCGCGAAGGCGCGGTCGTGCTCGACGTGCGCGATACCAAAGAGTTCGACGCGGGGCACATCGTCGATGCGGTGAATGTGCCCCACGGCGCGCTCGAGGGCCGGCTCGCCGAGCTCGAAAAATACAAGGCGAAGCCGGTGGCGATCGTCTGCAAGATGGGAAGCCACGCCGGCACCGCGGGCGCGATGTTGCGCAAAGCCGGGTTCGCCGAGGTGTCGCGCCTGAGCGGCGGCATGAGCGAGTGGCGCAACCAGAACCTGCCGGTCGTCAAAGGCTAGGAGCCGGTCAGCGTGGCCGCCGCGACCCCCGACTTCGCGCTCGAGCGCATCTATATCAGGGACGCATCGTTCGAATCGCCGCGCGCGCCGGATGTGTTTCGCGAGCCGTGGCAGCCGCAGTTTCAACTCGATATCAACACGCGCGCGAGCGGCCTTGCCGAAGATCGATTCGAAGTGATCCTGACGGTTACGGTGAACGCGAAGTCCGCGGCCGGGCAGACGCTGATGATCGCCGAAGTGCAGCAGGCCGGCGTGTTCCGGATACGAGGCCTCTCCGAAGAGCGGTTGCGGCGCATTCTCGCGACGAGTTGTCCGAGCATTCTGTTTCCGTACGTGCGCGAATCGATCGATGCGCTGATCGTCAAAGGCGGTCTTCCGGCGTTGATGCTCGCGCCGGTGAATTTCGATGCGATGTTCGACGAAGCGGTGAAGCAGCAGAAGCTGAAAGAGTCCGGCATCGCGCCGGTACAGCACTGACCCTCGACGGACTCGTTGGTTTTAGTTCGCGCCGCTGAAGCCGAACTGGCGCCACGCCTCATACACCACCACTGCGACCGCGTTGCTCAGATTGAGGCTGCGCGAATCCGGGCGCATCGGAATGCGGATGCGGTCGTTGGCGGGAATCGCGTTCAGTACGTCGGTGGGTAAACCGCGCGTCTCGGGGCCGAACAGCAGCGCGTCGCCATTCGTATAGTGCACGTCGCCGTAATGGCGCGTCCCGCGCGTCGTGAACGCGAGCACGCGCGGCGGCGCAAGTTCGCGCAGCGCCGCGTCGAGGCTGGCGTGCACGCTGACATCGGCCCAGTCGCCATAGTCGAGCCCCGCGCGCCGCAACTTTGCATCGTCGAGCGTGAATCCCAGCGGCGCGATCAGGTGCAGCCGCGCGCCGGTATTCACGCACAGCCGCATCACGTTGCCGGTGTTCGGCGGAATTTCCGGCTCGAAGAGCAAGACGTCGATCATGCAAGAACCTGATGTCGTGACAGCGGCGCGGCGCACCGGCAATCGATTAGACTGCAACAAAACCTGCAGAGGAACGTTCGAATGAAAGTTGGTTTGATTCCAGTGAACATCGGCGTGGCGAATGCCGCGCAGATGATCGGCATGGCGCAACTCGCCGAGTCCGTCGGCTTCGAGTCGGTGTGGACGTTCGAGCACGTCATCGTGCCGGTCGATTACAAATCGAAGTACCCGTACAGCCCGAACGGCAAGATGGGTGCGACGCCGGAGACGAATTTCATCGATCCGCTGATCGCGCTGACCGCGATCGCGACCCAGACGCAGAAGATCCGGCTCGGCACCGGTGTCAACATCCTGTCGCAGACGAGTCCGCTGCTG
>CAYUMA010000774.1:0-1773 GCA_964445675.1 uncultured Pseudomonadales bacterium
ATCGCAGCGCGCAGAGTCGGCAAACTCCCCTTTCGAGTCTTCACGCGTACGCACAACGATCGCGGCGACGTGCGCATCGACGCACGACATACCCGCCGGTACTTCGAAACCCCGCGCCAACCGCCCCACACATACCTCGTCAGTCGTCACGAGCTCCCGCTTGCCGTCTTCGATCCGCAGCGTCAGCGCATCCACCGACTTCAGTGCCGCAATCGCCTGATGTACGCGCGACGATTGCGCATATCGCCCAGCGAAGCCTAAATCCACATCAGCGAGGCCGAGCTTCTCATACCGTCGCGCCAGTTCCGGTGCCGGCTCCGGCAGATGCGTTGGCGCGCGCACCAACACACTCGGCGCGTCCGTCAATCCATCCAGGAACGCGTGCGTCGTTCCGATCTTCGCGAGCGTCAGCGTCTGCCACTATTGAACAGCGGTGGGCTCGCCGTGATCGGGTCGCGCGATGCTGGCAACGCCGATCTCGAGTACGCACGAGTCGCCGCCTCCATCACTGCACACCAAGGACGTGCGGTTGTGTCAGGAGGCGCGCGTGGCGTCGACGAAGCGGCAATGCTCGGTGCGCTCAACGCTGGGGGCACGGTCGTTGGAGTTCTCGCAGACAACTTGCTGCAGGCGTGCTCGAGTTCGAAGTACCGGCGCCATCTGCTCGCCAACAACCTTGCCCTTGTGTCGCCGTTTCATCCCGAGACGGGATTCAACGCGGGCAACGCCATGCAGCGAAACAAGTACATCTACTGTCTCGCGGATGCTGCCCTCGTCGTGCACTCCGGAACCAAGGGTGGAACATGGAATGGAGCGATCGAGGATCTAAGAAGCCGCTGGGTTCCTCTGTGGATCAAACCGACCGAAGACAAGTCGGCGGGTAATGCACAGCTGGTCGATCGAGGCGCGCGTTGGACAACCGTATATGCGGAGAAACTCGACGTTGGGTGTCTGATTGACTCAACCGACGCATCCATCCGATCGGCGCAGCACGAATCCGAAGGCAGCGGCGCTGTGCACGAGCAGCCGGGTGCATTCAGCGTTGCACCGGATGCGAGCGATCTTTCATCCAGCCCCGCGCCGGCCAATTGCGCGCGCATCGACTCGCGTGATTCACTCGTCCAATCATCGGCAACGCCGAGGCTGCAACATGAGGAGACACCGACATCCCCAATCGAAGTGGATTTCTACGATCTCTTTCTTCTGAAGATCCAGCATCTTTGTGCCGAAACGCCGCGAACGGCCGACGAGCTGGTGGAAGTGCTGGGCGTGAACAAGACTCAAATCAACGCCTGGTTGAAGCGTGCTGTGACGCAGAAGCGCGTCAAGAAAGTTCTCAAGCCAACCCGGTACGAATGGCGTGGTGACACGCAGGCTTCGCTGTTCGACAGTTAGCGCAATCGGATCCTTCAGGTTTCGATCGGCGCAAACACCAACTCCGGCACCACTACCTCCCAGCGATCGCTGCGCATGGAATCGCTTCTACGGAGATTCGAAGTATCGGCCGTCGCCAACGAGTCTGGAGTGGTGCATGGCGAGTCTAAGAGACGAGCGATCTACGCGGCCACTTCGACGTAGCACGACGAGGTCGTCGAATTCGGCACAGGTTCGCCATCGGCGCGCAAACCTTCGATATGGAACTCGAGCGCTTCCTGCATGCTTCTACGCACTTCAGCTTGTGTTGCGCCCGTTGCGACGCAGCCCGGCACATCGGGCGAAAAAGCCGAGTAGCCCGTCGGTGTCTCTTCGATCAACACAAGATATTTCATAGCG
>CAYUMA010000775.1:0-8021 GCA_964445675.1 uncultured Pseudomonadales bacterium
GAGACGAACCGCTACGGAATCATTGCAGGCGAAGCGCTGTCGGATTCCCTGTTCCGCGTGACCGATATGGTCGAGAAGCCGTCGCCCGATCGTGCGCCGAGCAATCTCGCAATCATTGGTCGCTATATCCTGACGCCCGACATATTCGACATTCTGGAACGCACACCACCCGGCAAGAACGGTGAGGTCCAGATTACCGACGCGCTGCTACAGCAGGCACGCGACGGTTGTGTGATTGCGTACAAGTTCAAGGGCCGTCGTTTCGACTGCGGTACCGTCGATGGGTACGTAGCGGCGACTAACTACTGCTATCGACGGTTCTTTGGCGGCGAAACGAAGCACGAAGTGGTGTCGATCGCTCAGCGCTCTTAGAATCGTGGCGCCATGATCGAACTAACAGACCAGCTGCTCGGCGATCGGCGGCTTAGCGCCATCGAATTCCCAGAGCCGCTGTCGCTGCGCGATGTTCCGACCCCCGCGCTGTTGCTCGATGAAGACGCATTGATGCGTAACGTCGCGCGAATGGCGGCTTTTCTCGGTGCGCGCGGCAAGGGTTTCCGGCCTCACGCTAAGACCCACAAGTGTCCGCAGGTCGCGGCGCGCCAGCTCGCTGCAGGCGCGGTCGGCGTCTGTGCCGCGAAGGTTTCCGAGGCAATCGTGCTGGCGCGCGCCGGCATTCAACCGATCCTCATCACGTCGCCGATCGCGACGCGGCAGAAAGCCGACCTCGTCACCACCCTCGTCGCACGCGGCACGCAGCTGCAGATCGTCGTGGACAGTCTGCTGGGCGCGCGGGTGCTCGATGAGTCGGCGCGAGCGCGCGGCGTTGCGATCGACGTGCTGATTGATCTTGATCCCAGATTGGGACGCACGGGTGTCCGTGAACGCAACGACGTGATCAAGCTGGCGGACTGGATTGCGTCTAACCGGCTCGACGGCGGCGCACTGCAACTGGTTGGTGTGCAGCACTATGCAGGACAAGTCATGCACATCGCCGGACACGCGGCGCGCCGTGACAAGTCGCTGGTCTGCTGGAACAACGCGACGGCTATTTGCGACGCGCTGCGCGACGCGGGCCATTCGCTCGCCATCGTCTCAGGGGGTGGCACGGGTACGTACGACATCGATTGCGACGTGCCGCTCGTCACCGATCTGCAGGTCGGCAGCTACATCTTCATGGATCAGCAATATCTCGACGTCGGCGGTCGCGGCGGCGACAAACTCGATGATTTCGAGGTCTCGCTGACCGTGCTGACGACCGCGATCAGTCAGCCGGTCGCGGGCATGATCACCGTCGATGGTGGCTTCAAAGGGTTTGCGTCCGAATCGATAGCGCCGACGGCGATCGACATGCCCGGGGCGCGCTATCGATTTGCCGGCGACGAACATGGAATGGTTTCGCTCGCGGACGGTGTGCAGGAGCCGTTGTTGGGCGAACGGATTCGTTTCGTGACGCCACATTGCGATCCCACGGTGAATCTTTACGACTATTACTGGGTGCATCGCGATGGTTTCGTGCACGCGTTGTGGCCGGTATCCGCACGTGGCTGCTCGTGGTGAGTCGCGCCTGGGCTTGAGCGGCGCGCATTTGAAGTTCGACAAACAGGGATAGGGGGTCGAAACGTGTTGGACTTGGTGCAAGCAGGCGGCTGGATGATGGTCCCGATCATTTTGTGTTCGGTTACCGCCGCGGCGATCGCAGTGGAACGGTTCTGGTCCCTGCAACCCGGACGGATTGCGCCGCGGACGCTGCTCGCGCAGGTGTGGGGATACGTCAAGAAGAACGAACTCGACCGCGAGCGTCTGCGCGAAATTCGCAATGGCTGCCCTTTGGGCCAGATCTTCGCCGCGGGGCTGGGCAACGCGCGTCACGGTCGCGAAATCATGAAGGAAGCGATGGAAGAAGAAGCGAACGTCGTCATGCACGAACTGGAGCGTTATTTGACGACGCTCGGCACGATCGCGTCGGTGAGCCCGCTGCTCGGATTGTTGGGCACCGTCGTGGGGATGATCCAGGCATTCACCGTCTTGATGGCCCAGGGCGCGGGCAACGCAAACAATCTTGCCGGGGGGATTTCGACCGCACTGATCACGACGGCAGGTGGCTTGACCGTGGCGATTCCGGCACTGATGTTCTACCGGTATTTCCTGCGCCGGATCGATGATCTGGTCATCACGATGGAGCAGGAGGCGAGCAAGCTGCTGGAGATCATGCACGGCGAACGGGAACTTGAGCCACGCCAATGAAGTTCCGCAAGCGTTCCCGCAGCAACGACATCTCGATTGAGCTGGTACCGCTCGTCGATGTGGTGCTTGTGCTGTTGCTGTTCTTCATGGTCTCGACGACGTTCATCCGCCAGAGCGAATTGAAGGTCGAACTCCCGGAAGCGAAAGCAAATCCGCAGCAGCTGGAAAACGACGTCATCGAAATCACGATCAGTGCCGACGGCGCGTTCGCAGTGAACGGGCGACTCCTCGTCGACAACGAACTGGCAACGCTGATGCGTGCGCTGCGTGAAGCCGTCGCGGGAGACACGCGCAAACACCTCGTGATCAATGCCGATTCGAACGCGCGTCACCAGGCGGTGGTCCGGGCGATGGATGCGGCCGGACAGTCGGGACTGGTGCACCTGAGTATCACGACGCGCAACCCCGATGAGACGCGCTGACCGGCACTTCTTTGTCGTGATCCCAGCGCGTTTTGCGTCGACGCGATTACCGGGCAAACCGCTGGCAGACATCGGCGGATTGCCGATGATTGTTCGAGTCGCGCGCCAGGCGGCCGCGAGCGGCGCTCGCGAAGTCGTCATCGCCACGGATGATGAGCGGGTGCGCGCGCTGGTCCATGACCACGGGCTCGACGCGCTGTTGACGCGGACAGACCATCAATCGGGGTCGGATCGCGTGATGGAGGTCGTCACCGCCAAGGGCTGGCCCGAGGACGCAATCGTCGTCAACGTGCAAGGCGACGAGCCGCTGATTCCGCCGACGGTTATCGTTCAGGTCGCAGAACTTCTCACCGATCACGCTGACGTGTCCGTGTCGACGCTATGCGAAGCGATCGATGAGCCGACACTGTTGTTCGATCCCAACGTCGTCAAAGTGGTGCGGGACGTCGCGGGCCGTGCGCGCTACTTTTCGCGTGCACCCATACCGTGGCGACGCGACGATTTCGCGACCACGGATCACCGCAAGCTCGTGCTGTCGCAGAATATCTGGTGGCGTCACATCGGCATCTATGGCTATCGCGTCGCCGCACTGGCGCGCTTTTGTAAATTGCCGCCCGGCGCGCTCGAGCGCGCTGAGTCACTCGAGCAGCTGCGGCTGCTGGAGAACGGCATCGAGATCATCGTCGGTGAGAGCGTCGCTGCGGTGCCTGCGGGCGTAGACACACCGGCCGACCTCGATCGAGTGCGCTCGATTGTGGCGGCCCGACCAACGTGAACGCGGCGCGTACGGCCGCCGAACCACCGCCTGACCTCATCGCTCGATATGCCGTGCGCGACTGCGACGACGTGCTGTATGTACCGGAGTATTTCGGTGCCGGCGTCTGCGCACAGCGTAGCTGCGCAGAACTCGGCGCAGCGATCGCGTGGCGCGAGGAATCGATCGCGTTGTTTGGCCGTCGCGTGACGGTGCCGCGGTTGTGTGCGTGGTACGGCGATGTCGGCGTCGCTTATCGGTATTCGCGCTCGACGCACCGCGCGAACGGCTGGCTGAGCGAACTCGAGGTCGTCCGCGATCACCTGCTCGCGCGGCTCGGAATCCGTTTCAATTTTGTGCTCGCCAACCTGTACCGGACGGGACGGGACGCGATGGGGTGGCACGCCGACGACGAACCGGAACTCGGTCCTCGGCCGTGCGTCGCGTCGCTGAGTTTCGGCGCGGCGCGATTATTTCGTCTGCGCGCTCGTGATGGCCGCGCCCGACGCGTGGATCTGTTGCTCGAGCACGGATCGCTGCTGTTGATGTGGGGATGCTCGCAGCGCGACTGGCAACACGCGGTGCCGAGAATGCGGGACGCGAGCGGACCTCGGATCAATCTGACGTATCGATGCGTAGAGACGCCGCAATAGTGCTCCGCGCCGACGTTCAGCTGCAGAGATTCAATACGTTGCGACTGCCGTCGATCGCACAGTATTTTGCAAACCCCGAGCGCGTCGAGGATGTCCGCGATGTACTCGTCGACGCGGCGGCGAAAGGCTTGCCGATCACGATTCTCGGCGGCGGCAGCAATATCGTGCTGCGTTCGCGGGTGCCCGGTTGCGTGATCATGCCGCGCTTGCTCGGCATCAGCATGCAACGCGTCGATGACGCGTTCCTTGTCACTGCGGGCGCGGGCGTTCTTTGGCACGACCTCGTCAGATTCTGTCTTGGCCAAGGTATCGGCGGCATCGAGAATCTCGCGTTGATACCGGGCTTCGTGGGCGCGGCACCGATTCAGAACATCGGTGCCTACGGACTCGAACTGAAGGACCGGTTCCAGTCCCTGACGGCCCTGTCGTGTCGCGATGGCGCGACCGTCACGATGGACGTGCGCCAGTGTGAATTTGGTTATCGCGACAGCGTGTTCAAACGCGCCACGCAAGGTCCTTTTCTGATCACGTCGGTGACGCTTAAGTTGCGTGCGACGGACGAAGTTCGGGCCAGCTATCCCGACGTTCGGCGCGAGATCGCGGCAATGGGTGTCCGGCCAACGGCAATCGGGGTGGCCGAGGCGGTCACGCGGATCCGCCGCCGCAAACTACCCGACGTCCGGCGCGTGCCGAATGCAGGAAGCTTCTTCAAGAACCCGGTGCTCGAAGTCGCAGTGGTGGAGCGTCTGCGCAGTCAACTCGGGAGCATCCAGACGTACGACGATCCCGACGGCATCAAAATACCTGCGGCGCGGCTGATCGAGGCCGCCGGATGGAAGGGCAAACAACTTGGCGCCGCCGCCGTGTGGCAGCGTCAGCCGCTGGTGCTGATCAATCGAGGGGGCGCGCGCGGCGCAGATATCCTGCAGCTTGCGCACGCCATTCGATCCGATATCAACGCTCGCTACGGAGTCGCCCTCGAAATCGAGCCCACAGTCATCGGCACCGATATCTGAAGCCGGTGACTGCGTCGCCGGCGTGTAGTCATTCGGCGCTGCGTTCGCTGATCACGCCTTCCTGACGTAGGCGCGCCTCGCGTTCGCGTTTGCGTACCTCGCGCGGGTCATTCGCCGCGCGGCCGGCAGGCCGTTCGGGCTCCTGGTGGACAGCCGCTGTTGCAGCAGCCAGTGGCGAGACGATGACGACCGCTGGCACCGGAGGCGCCGCGGCGATCGGTGGGGGTAGCGGAGCGGCTTCCGGCGCGTCGAACGTTCCGACGTCCGGCAGCGGCGCAACGTTTGCTTCTGCGATCACGGTATCGTCCGCCGGAGATGGTGCGTCAACCGAAGGCGGCGGTGCGGCGGCCGACGGACCTTGTTGGAACTGTTGGCGGTTGGTCTCGCCTTCCTGGTTGCGCGCGACCGAAGCGCGATCGCGGCGCGGCCGCCGTTTGCTGCTCTCGAGATCCGCGGGGGTCCGGTCTTCGTTGACGTCGCGCGTTCTGGATTCCTCGCGCGATTCACGCGCGTCCCCGCGCGATTCACGCGCATTGCGGTCGACAGGCTCGCGTGTCGGTTTCTCCCGCGGTAACTCGGCGGAATCGACCGGTGGCGCTGCGACTGCGTCCTGCACGCTCTCGGACGTGCGGGGCTGTCGTTCGGCGTTCGGCTCACCCCCGCGGCGGCGTCCACGCGGTCCATTGCGCTCGCCGGCAGTGCGTTCGGAACTGGCGTCGGCGTCGCGCGGGCCGCGTCGCGCGCGTGAACCCGAGCGTGCCTCGTTGCCGGCACCGTCGCTGGGGCGCTCGGCGCGCTCAGCGTGCTCACCGGGTCGCGGACCCGAGCGTGCGCGGCCACCGCGTCCGCGACGGGCGCGATCGCCCGAACGTGGTTCGACTGACGCCGGTTCCCCCGAACGTGGCGCAGTGTCGCTGCGTTGGCTTGGCCGAATGCTCGAAGCGGAATCGCCGTCTGTTGTCTGACGAGCGGCCATTTGCGAAGTCGGCTGCACTTTCCCGAACAGCGAACCCCAAACGCGGCTCAGTAAACCCGGTTGCGATGGTGCAAGCGCCGCGACCGCGGCGTGTGGGGGCTGCTGCTGCAACTGCGGCTGTGGCGATGGCGGCGGCGGCGCGGCGGGGCGCACGACAGCTTCTTGTGGCCGAGCGGTACGCGGCGGCTCGGGTTGACGCGCTTCGATCGTCTCGGCAAGCGGGGCCTCGGCAAGCTCGTAGCTGGCGACGCTCGATTCCGCCTCCGCGAGATCGTCTCTGATCCGCTGGACTTCATAATGTGGTGTTTCGAGGCGATCTGTCGGCACGATCACCAGGTGCGTCTTCGTGCGGCGCTCGACTTCGGCGACATCGCGACGTTTTTCATTGAGCAGATACGAGCCGACACTGAGTGGCACGATGGCGCGCACGATCGAGCTGCGCTCCTTCAGTGCCTCTTCTTCCATAACCCTGAGAATGCCGAGCGCGAGGGAGCGCACGTCGCGGATGCGCCCTTGCCCGCTGCAGCGGGGACACAGCTCGGTCGTGATTTCCTCAAGCGATGGCCGCAAGCGCTGACGCGACATCTCCATCAGGCCGAAGCGCGAGATCCGCCCCACTTGAACGCGAGCGCGATCGGTCTCGAGGACTTCGCGCATGCGATCTTCAACCGCGCGCTGGTTCTTCACGCTGACCATATCGATGAAGTCGATGACGATCAGTCCACCGACATCGCGCAGGCGCAGCTGGCGCGCGACTTCTTCGGCGGCTTCGAGGTTGGTGTTGAGCGCTGTCTCCTCGATGTCGGCGCCTTTGGTCGCACGGGCGGAGTTGATATCGATCGACACCAATGCCTCCGTCGGATCGATGACCAGGCTGCCACCGGAGGGCAAGCGAACCGCGCGTTGAAACGCGGACTCGATTTGAGACTCGATCTGATAGCGCGAGAACAGAGGGATGTTATCGCTGTAGAACTTGATGCGATCTTTGAAATCGGGCATCACCTGATCGATGAACGCATGAGCCTCGTCGTACGCTTCCTTCTGGTCGATCAACACTTCGCCGATGTCGGTTCGCAAATTGTCGCGAATCGCGCGCAGGATCACGTTGTTCTCCTGGTACAGCAACGCGGGCGCTCGTTCCTCCGCTCCCGCTTTCTGAATCGCTTCCCAGAGTTGGACGAGATACTCGCAGTCGGATTGAAGCTCTTCGGGACTGCGGCCGATGCCAGCGGTGCGTACGATGACGCCCATGCCCTCCGGCAGATTCAATTGCGACAGCGCGTCGCGCAACAGATCGCGATCGTCACCCTCGATCCGCCGCGAAATACCGCCGGCGCGGGGGTTGTTAGGCATCAGCACGAGATAGCGCCCGGCGAGACTGACGAAAGTCGACAATGCCGCGCCCTTGGTGCCGCGTTCCTCCTTGTCGACCTGCACGATCAGCTCCTGACCTTCTTCGATCAGGTCCTGGATGCTGCGCTTACCTTCACTGCCACTTTTTGTGAAGTAGCTGCGGGAGATTTCCTTCAGCGGCAGGAAGCCGTGCCGCTCCGAGCCGAACTCGACGAAGGCCGCTTCGAGGCTGGGCTCCACGCGCGTGATCCGCGCTTTGTAGATACTCGACTTCTTTTGTTCGCGACCGCGGTTTTCGATGTCGAGGTCATAGATGCGCTGACCGTCCACGAGTGCGACGCGGACCTCTTCAGCCTGCGTCGCGTTGATGAGCATTCTTTTCATAGTCATTCGTTCCATTGTTGGGCCGTGGCACCACAACGGGACGTTGACGTTCGGAAAGCAGGGCACACGGCGCGGAACGCCGTGGGTTTCAGATCAGATGCTGTGGAGCGAACCGAGACGGCGAACCGATGGCTGCGTCTTCCTGGTGCCCGAAATGAGCGATCGCTGTGCTGATACTGACTCGCTCCGAATTTTCGCGGAGCCCCTTCTTGTTGC
>CAYUMA010000776.1:0-8949 GCA_964445675.1 uncultured Pseudomonadales bacterium
AACAGGGACTGGCGCGATACTCGGACTGGAGTGCGTCGGCCGGCGCGAACGAACTGGTGTTCAGCACGCCCGACAACAGCGATCCGCGCACCAACGGCCGCACCTATTCGATCGTCTATCCGCTCGAGCCTGCACCGCTCGCACGACTACTGACCGCGCTCCTCTGCAGCGCCGCCGCTGCGGTGTTCCTGCTGCGCAATCGAGCCGCAATGGTCCGCTGGATGCGACGCGCATTGCAAACGGGTGCCGCGCGCAACGCGTTCGTCGCGGTCTCGTACGCCATCGGTGCGATCGTGCTGCTGACGTCATTCGGCGTCTGGCGGCACGCCGATCGCATCGATTCGGCTTCGATCTCCGCCATCGGCGGCAACGCTTACAGCGTTCCCCTGAAGCCGCAGTCATTGGACCGATCGATCTTCGGCCGTCAGTCCGATCGCAACGATGCGCCGCACGCCTCCGGCCTGGTGCTGCTCGAGGACGGTCGGCTGCTGGGACCGCCGCATACACCTCACGCGACGATTGGAGAAGCAGGTCGCGGCGCGTATTCACACTGGGGCGGCCCCTCCGGACCCGATGCCGTCATCTTTTCCACGCCCGACAATACGAGTCCGCCGACGAACGGGCGCGTGTACTCGATCGCGTACCCGCTTCAGCCCGGCTGGGCCACGCAGTTGGTCGCGCTCGTCCTGGCGATCGCGGCCACGATTGTGCTGTATCGGTCCGATGCCGGACGCCATCGCCTCGGAGCCGTGTTCTCGAGTCTGCTTCACGGTCGGATCTGGCTCGCGCCCGTCGTCGCGTCAGCGACCTATGTCGTCGCGTTCTATGCGTGGAGGCTGCCGGCGGTCCCGCTGCTGCAGCACGACTCCGTCGACTACCTCACCGCCTTGCCGACCGTTCCGGTGGGCTATCTCGGCTTCGCCAAACTCGTCTCCGCCACGACGGGGAATCTCGCCGCGCTGCCGACGTTCCAAATCTCGATCTGGGCAGCCAGCGTGTTCGTTTTGTACTTCGCGCTCGCTCGAACACTGCACCTGCGCGCAGTCGCCGGGGTCACCTGTGTCGCCTTGCTGTTGCTCGGGACCGCAACGAAGTACGCGATGTTCGCGCTCACCGAGAGCGTGTTCATGTCCACGGTGATTCTGCATGTCGCCTGCGTGCTGCGGGTCTTCGAGCGCCCGACACGAACATGGCTTCTTGCGGTCGGCGTCACGGCGTTCCTGGCCGGATTTTTGAGGCCAGCGGGTTATTTCGTGCCCCTCTGTACGATCGGCTTGGTAGTGCTCGTTCCGATGTTCAGAGCGCGCGTGGTGCAATACGCTGTCGGCCCGATGCTGTTGCTGTTCCTCCTCGCCGGTACGGTCGGTCACGTCTCGCGGGGCGAACCGTCGCAATCGCTCCTGGGGTTTTCTTTGTTCCCGTACGTTGCATCGCTGTTCGACCCAAACGACGTCGCGCCAGAACTGCGCGGCAACGCGGCCGACGTCGAACGCGCGATATCGGACTATCGCGCCGAATGGTCGGCGCAGCGGACTCGTGCCGAGCGGATCCGCTTCGAGATGGACAACTTCAACTCGGTGTCGCGCCGGGCGGAAGGCGCGCTGCTCAACCACGGCATCGATCCGAGTCAAATCAACGACTACTTCGCGACATTCGCGTTCGCCACGCTACGCGCGCGGCCGTTCGCGTATGCCGCACAAGTCGCCGACCACACCAGTTATGCATGGTCGATGCTGTTCTACCCGATCGATACGCGCGCGTGGCTCGACGAGAACTACCGGCAGTACGAGTCCGATCACAACGAATTCGCGGATGCGATTCGTCCGCTGATGAGCCCGAAATACCGCTACGAAGACATCCGCTCCGGCGCGCGATCTCTCGAGCCGGACTCTGCCGCGTTCGATTTCGTACCGAACGCGCTCGCGTCGGCTCCTTACTTTGGCGAATGCCTGGGGCTATCGAGCGCGCTCATCATTCTGGCCGGCGTCGCGTTTCCGCGCCGATTCCGTAGCCTGGCGCCTGCGCTGTACGTCGCACTCATGATGCACGCCGCGATCCTGCTGGTCACCACCACCACGATCGTGATCCCGCGCTACGTCGACGTGATCGTGCCGTTGGCGTTGGTGCTGATCGCGCTGCTGGTCGATCGAGCGGCGCAATACGTGCGGGCAGTTGGTTCGCGGCCGAAGCCGTTCGCCGCGCCGCCCGCGCAGCCTCCGACGCGGGCGAGCACACTTCGGATCGTCGTGATCAACGTCGCGCTCCTCTGCGCGCTGCTGCCGCTCGCCGTGCTCGTCGCCGAGGCGTGGCTGCGCACGTCGAAGCCGACCAACGCGGCGACCACGATGTTCGTCAGCGATCCGCAGCTCGGGTGGGACTCGAAGCCGAGCGTCCAGCCCGTGGCATCGGTCGAAGGCGCTGGCGTGATCCTGTTCATCGGCGACTCGTTCACGCACGCGACGCGTTGGTCCGGCATGACGATCGACGCGCTGCGCGAACTGGGGCTCGCGTACGACGGCTATTCGCTCGGCGTCGGCGGCTACGGAACGATTCAGGCGTACCTGAAGTTGCGGCGACACCTCGAGCGGTACCACCCGGAATTCGTCGTGCTGTTGTTCTTCGCTTGGAACGACATGCGGGACAACTTCGACCAGCCAGGCATCTACTACAGTCCCGAGACCCGTGTCCGACCCTACTATCGAGACGATCGGATCCGCCTACCCGAACGCGTGTTGCCGCTGTGGATCACGACTTCGGAACTGTACGCACGGCTCGTGGTCGCCCGAGCGCAAGCAGATGCCGATCGCCAGAAGCAGGAGCAAGGCCCCACGTGGGTCCGCGACGCCCGCGCAACGGCGCTCGCCTACTACACCGACAGCGACACGTGGTCGCCGTTCTACCTGCGCGACCGGCAATCCGACCGCTACGTGGCCGGCGCGTGGCGCGATACCGAGCGCGCGCTCGTCGATCTGAAGCATTTCGTCGAAGAACACGGGAGCCGCCTGCTACTGGTCGGCATCGACAACGCCTTCACGGTTGACGGCGACGTCTACCGCCAGTGGGCACAGGGCATCGAGGGCTTCGAGCCAACCTTACCGCTCGAGCGCCTGAGTGAGATCGCTCGGCGTCAAGAGATCGAGTATCTCGACTGTTTGCCCGCATTGCAGCTGCTGCATGCGCAACTGGGACGCAAGGTATACAACAGGCCCGAAGGCAACCTCTCCGGACACCTCGAGGCCGAAGGAGAGCGAGTCATCGCGCAGCGGGTGTCCGCGCGAATCGCCGCGCAGCACGCAGGGCGATAGACCGGTGCCGCGTCGGAGGGCCGCTTGCGCTGTGGCGCCGGCGATTCAACTCCCTTTCGTGCGCTCGTCGATACCGTTAGGCTTCGCCCGAACTTTTGCGAGTGCGCAGCACCGCGAACTCCCGAGCCGGCGGACAGCTCCAAGCCCTGCACCCGCGACAACGGCGAGACTTCGCGCCAGCCATCCATCATGTGCGGCATATTCGGTGTCCTCGTTGCGAGCGACCGGGCGGTCGACCGCCCCTTTGCGCGCTCGCTGGTCATCTCGTTGCTGAAATTCTCCGAGACCCGCGGTCGCGAGGCGGTCGGTCTCGCGATCCACCACGGCACGGGCATCGAGGTGCTGAAGCAAAGCGGGTCGGTGACTGCGTTCCTGCGCAACCCCGCGCTGCACGCGATGCTCGATGCAGCGCTCGACCGCTACGACGCGCAGCGCTCCGCCGGGGGCGGCACCGCGCTCGCGATCGCCGGCCACTCGCGTCTCGCCACCAACGGCTCGCAATCGATCGGCGCGAACAACCAGCCGGTGATCGCGCGCGGCGCGGTCGCGCTGCACAACGGCATCGTCGTCAACGATGCGGCGCTGACGGCGCGTTACCCGCAACTCGGACGCGACGGCGAACTCGACAGCGAGGTGCTAGCGCGGCTGTTGCGCAGCAAGCTCGACCAAACCGGCGCGCTGGCGACCGCCACACGCGAGACATTTGCGGAGATCGAAGGCTCTGCGTCGATCGCGATGCTGTTCGACGATCTAAACGTCATGCTGCTGGCCACCAATACCGGCTCGCTGTTCCTGCTCACGAGCGCCGACGGAAACGTGGTCGCATTCGCATCGGAACGATTCATCCTGCAGCGCGTGCTCGCGCGCGACTCGCTGGGTGCTCGATTCGGCGACAGCCGAGTCGAGCAGATTCACGCCGGGCACGCGGTTGCGATCCATCTCGACGACTTGCGCCGCCACGCATTTTTGCTCGCGGCGGCGCAGCCGGAATCGCCACCGGACGACTACTTCGCGCCGAACGGGCGCTCGGTTTCGATCGTCGATCACTCGCCGTCCATCGAGCGGCTGAAGCGCTGCACGAAGTGCATCCTGCCCGAGACGTACCCGTTCATGGATTTCGACGAACACGGCGTCTGCTACTACTGCCGCACGTGGAAGAAGATCCGCCCAATGGGCGACCAGGCGCTGCGCGACGCGGTCGAACCGTACCGCAGCAAGGACGGCAGTCCCGACGTGATCGTCGCGCTGTCCGGCGGACGCGATTCGACGTACGGACTGCACTACGTGAAAAAGGTGCTCGGCATGAACCCCATCGCGTTCACCTATGACTGGGGGATGGTCACCGACCTCGCGCGACGCAATCAGGCGCGCGTCTGCGGCAAACTCGGCGTCGAACACATCATCCGTTCGGCCGACATCACCGCGAAGCGCCGCTACGTGCGCAAGAACGTCGAGGCGTGGTTGAAGCGCCCCGAACTCGGCATGGTTTCGCTGTTCATGGCCGGCGACAAACAGTTCTATTCGCACGCTCGTCAGCTGCGTAAGGAAACCGGCATCAAACTGGTGGTGTTCTGCAGCGGCAACATGATCGAGGACGCTCCGTTCCGCACGGGCCTGATGGGCATTCGCCAGGATGATCACGGTAATACGCTGACCGGCATGTCGCCTCGCAACACGGTCGCGATGCTGTGGTACTTCGCTAAGAACTACCTGCGCAATCCGGCGTACATCAACGAGTCATTGTTGGACACCGCGGATGCGTTCTATCAGACGTTCGTGGTCAAGGACGACTTCCTGTATCTGTTCCATTACCTCGGCTGGGACGAGCGCACCGTTGTCGACACGATCCGCAAGGAATACGACTGGGAAGTCGCCGCCGACACGACGACGACGTGGCGCATCGGCGACGGCACCGCCGCCTTCTACAACTACATCTCGCAGACGATGGCCGGCTTCACCGAAGACGACGCGATGTTCGCGAACATGGTGCGCGAGGGCCACATTTCGCGCGACGAAGCGTTTTGTCGGTCGATCGAAGCCCGCAAGCCTCGCTGGCCGTCGATTCGCGAGTACGCGCAACTGGTCGGCTTCTCCGCGGAGGAAGCGCTGCAGGCCATCAACGCTGCGCCGAAGTTGTACTGACCCCGCCACGCCGCATCCGATCCGAATCAGGCGCACCGCTCGGCCGGGCGAATGCCAGTGACGCTCCAGCTGTAGCCGTGACGATGGTAGGCCTCCACCTGCTCGAAGCCGGCATCGGCGAGCAACTGCTCGGCCTCGCCCTTCCGGTAATACCGGGCGTAGGTGGGATTCAACTGATCGTAGACCACGGACACGCGCGTCTCGCGCTCCAGGCGTGCGAACACGTTCAGAACGTAATCGCGTACCGGTACGCGAACGCGCCGCGCGATCGCAATGTAGACGTCGAGCACGCGATCGACGACGCGGCACAGGAATACCAACGCGCCGTGGGGCAACCGCGTCGTGATTCGGCGCAGCGGCTGGATCAGTCTCAAGTACCCTTCGTTGCCTTCGACACCGTACAGCCACAGAACGATGCGGCCGCCGGGACGCAACGAGTCGAACGCAGCGGCCATCACCGGTACTGGATCAGGAATGTGGTGCACGACGCCGATCGACACGATCGCATCCAGCTCGAGCGCTGGAATCGCATCGCCCGTCAATCGATGGCAGACGACCCGGTCGCCGAGGTCACGAACGTTGTCGCACAGCACGTCGTAAGCGTCCGACGGCTCGAACGCGTGGATCTTTGCGGCGCCGACGTCCGCGAGCATACGTACGATGCGTCCGGTGCCGCTGCCGATGTCGCCGACAACCCGGCCGCGGAATGCGTCGGCCTCCAGCAGCGGACCGAGGTGATCCTGCAGCATCGCGACGGACACGTCGTAGCCGAGGTTGTCGCGAAAGCTCGTCCACTGATCACCGAAGTCAGCGATGGTCCGCTGGCCGATCTGCTTCGCATCATTCATCGTTGTCGTCCGGCCGCCGCTCTGCGCTGAAACGCGCCGACCTCGCGGACGGCCGCACGTTGGCGTTTACCGCATAGTCGACCCCGACCAGCGCACCGGGCAGCGCGACGAGCAGGCTGCACGCGCCGACCGCCAACGACAACGACACTGCTGCCTCTGCCGACATCGCGCCCGATCCGGCGAGGATCGCAACCGCTGCGCTCTCGCGCGCGCCGAATCCGCCGTAGAAGAACGGAATCGTCTGCGCCAGGTACAGCGCGGGCGCGAATGCGATTGCCTCCGCCAGCGACAGGTCGATCGCCATGCCACGGGCGAGACAAAACACCGTCAGCGCGAAGCACACGCTGCTCATGATGGCCAACATCGTCTGCGCCAGCGCCGCACGCCCGCTCGCAACGTGCATCGGTGACCGGGTCAGCACGCGAACGACGTTCGCGGCCCACGAAGGGACCAGCGAGTGGCGACCGAGCCAACCGAACCACGGCCACAGCGCAAGCAGTGCAACGGCAAAGCCCAGCTGCGGAAGCCACACGGCATCGCGTACACCGAGTGCGGCCTGCAGCGGCGTCGCCAGCAGCAGACACAGCGCCAGACCGACCGCAGCCAGCGTCCGGTCATGCACGACACCTTCGAATGCCTCGACGGCTGAAACGCCGAACCGACGCGCGGCCGCGACGACACGGACGCCGTCCGCTGCCATGTTGACCGGCAGGAAATACGCGCAGAAATGCGTCAGCCAATTGATCTTCGTGCTCTCCCACAGCGACACGTCCGTTGCCGACACCCGCGCCTGAACGCGCTGGTAACGTACGCAACCCACCGCCGCGTTGAGCGCTTCGCCGACGACGGCCAATCCCAGGAACAACGGAGACGTCCGGATCAGCGTTGCCGCGACCGAACTCACATCGACGTACGCGAACAGCGCGGCGAGCACGATCGCCGTCGTCAGCAGCGACAAGCTGCTTCGCAGCCGAGAACGCCCCTTCACGGGCGTGTTGGTCCGGTCGGGCAATTAATCGCCTGCCACTGGCGGCGCCGACGAGACGATCCGGTAGATCGGGCGATCGTACACGGCGAGCCGCATCTGGCTGATCTGATCGGCGATCAATCCGAAGAAGCCCGACACGACGCCGGTGATCATCAGCACGACCGCCACGGCCGGAAACCCGAGCCCTTCTTGCAGAGCGATGATCAAGCCATACAGCGCGCCGACCACGAACAGGAACAGGCCGAACCTCAGGAAGATTCGCATCGGCGCGAACAGCATGATGGTGCGCAGCACCAGGATCATCGCCCGGAAGCCGTCGCCGACTTTCACCTTGCTCCGCCCGATGCGCGGATCGACGTCGATCGGGTGGTACTCCACCGGATAACCGCGCTCGAGCACGATCATCGTGCTGGTGATCGACGCACTGAAGCCGTTCGGCAACAGGTCGAGATAGCGGGTGATGACGTCGCGCCGAAACACGCGCAAGCCGCAGTTAATGTCCTTGCCGCCCCTGAAATCGAGCGATCGTGCCAACAGCCCGATGACGAACTTGCCGGCGCTTCGCATCGGTGACGGGCCGGACCGGCGCCGCTGCGCGATCACCACCGCGGATCGATCACGATCGATCTGCCCTGCCATGGCGACGAGATCGGCGACGGGATGCTCGTGATCGGCGTCGAACCACGCGACGAATTCGCGCGACGCGATGCTCATACCGGTCTTCAGCGCCGCGCCATAGCCGCGGTTGAACGGATGCTGCGCGAGGATCACGTTCGGAAACGACAGTGCAATCTCGGCAGTCCGGTCGGTCGATCCGTCGTCGACAACGATGATCTCCGCAGCCGACACCTTCTCGGACAGGTCGCGCAGCGTCGGGCCGATTCCGTCCTGCTCGTTGAACGCAGGAACGACCACGCTCAGCCGCGCCAGCGTCGATCGGGTTGTCGTCGCATCCCCTTCAGTCATCGCTCCGCCTCACCGAACTCCGGCCGACTCGCACCATACCGCGAACGTCAGCAGCGTCCACAGCAGATAGCCGTGATTCGCGGTCCGCTCGACGTGCGCGTTCCACAGCCCGCTCACCGCTTCCGGACGAAGGTATGGCGCAAGCACGTCGGCGTTGCGGCCCAACAAACGTTCGCCCAATGGCTTCAGGCCGTTACGCAGATGGTACGCCACCGGAACGTTGAAGCCGCGCTTCGGCGCGGCGGTGATGCGGCGAGCGAGCCCGGTCCGCGCGAGCGCGAGCCGCAGGATCCGCTTGTCGGGCCCGAGCAACGGCGTCAGCAGGTTCGGATGCAGTCGCGCCGCGAATTCCATCACGCGCCGGTCGAGGAACGGCACCCGCACTTCGAGCGAATGCGCCATGCTCGTCGCGTCGCACTTCACGAGCAGATCTCCGGGCAGGTAGTACATCTGATCCGCGAGCAGGCATCGATCCACCAGAGCCCCTTCGTCGCCGCCGACGATGCTCGCATATTCGTCGAGGGGGTCCAGCGATTCGACCACCCCACGCATGTCGACTCCGTACAGCGAACCGATCGCTTCCGGATAGCCGTACCGGCGCCACTGCGGATGCTCGAACCCGTTGCCGTGGACGATCCCCAAGAGGAAGCGCGCGGCCTTCTCGGAGAACGCCACCCGCCGGTCGCCATTGCGATCGATC
>CAYUMA010000777.1:0-1660 GCA_964445675.1 uncultured Pseudomonadales bacterium
ACTTGCGCGTCGCCGACTACGACGACCGTCGGTTCCGGCCCGGTCGCCGGATTGCCGTCGCCGTCGGTGCGCCGTGCGGCGACTTCGGCGGTGTTGACGGTCGCCTGGTTGATGATCTGCGTGCCGCGTGGTGTCGCGTCATTCACGCGCATCTGGAATTGCACGGTCGCGTACTGGTGCGGCGACAGTGTGCCCTCGTTGGGGCCGGGCAGCGGCGGCGTGAGATCCGACGTACTGATCCAGATGCCGTCGGCGAGCGGGAACGCGCCGTTGTCGGGTTGGCCGACCGGCAGACCGTTCAGCGTCAACGTGTCGGCGACGTAGGTGGTGTCGTTCGGCACCGCGTCGACGAGGCGCGCCATCGTGCCCGCGATGTTGCCGTTGTTGTGCACCCTGATCGTGTAGAGCAGGTAGTCGGTGGGATCGACGATGCCGGGCGATGCGTTGTCGACCGCAAGCGTGGCCGATTTTTCGGCATAGAGCAGCGGGTAGTTGCCGACCACGTTGCGCGTCGGATCGTTTGCGACCGGCGTGCGGGGATCGTCCGACGGCTGATCGACGACGCCGCCCGTGACCGCGCTGACGTAGCCCTGGTTCGAGATGACGGTTGCGTTGGCAACGAGCGGGTCGACGCGCACGTCAAACGTGATCGTCGCGACGTTCGTCGTCGTCGCCGTAGCATCCGCGCGCATCACGCCCGGCGTCGAAATCTGCGGCGCATACAGATCGATTCCGGCAGTGAGCGGCAGCGTGTTGCCGGCGGCATCGGCGATCGCGGTGCCGTTCAACGTCGTGCTGCCGGGGATGTACGTGGTATCGGTCGGCAGCGAATCGCGCAGCCGCGCATCGACCGCGTTGTCGGTGCCGACATTCTTGACGGTGATCGTGTAGCGCAGCCGTTCGCCGGCGAGCAGCACCGCGGGGTTGACGTCGAGGTCGGTCGATATTTTTTGGACGCGGAAGTACGGCGCCGAATGGATCTGCACGCGCGTCGGATCTTCGTCGCCGATGACGAGCGGATCCGCCGCGCCGTTGACGGTGGGGTCGTCGCTGACCGCGACCTGCGTGCTGCCGAGCAGCACCTGCGCCTGGTTCTGGATGTAGCTCAGGTTCGGCAGTACCGGCGCGGGTCGCACCTGGTACTCGATCTCGATGTACGAATTGAGGCCCCCGAGGCTCAGGTTGCGGATGTCGACGAGCCCGGCGTTGTGTACACCGCCGGCCGGATTGGTATTCGTCGAGTCGGCGCCGGTCGGCACCGTCAGCAGCGTCAGCGTGCCGGTGCCAAAACCTTGCGCCGTATTCAGACGGTCGAGCTCGTCGCGGAACGTGAAGTTCGCAATCGGATCGGCCGCGAGGTTTTCGATGCGGATGTGATAACGCAGCGTGTCCGTCGGCGTCGCGTTCCGGCCCGGGTTCTCGGACGTCGTCAGGTTGACGACGGTCTTTTCGAACTTGAGCAGCGGCAGGTCGACGTTCGTCGTGTACGCGTCCTGGTAGTCGAGCACACCCGGCGTGCCGTCGGTCAGCGTGCCGGTGAACGTGCGCACTGCATCCGCATACGTCGCGTTCGAGCGATCAGCGCTGAACCATTCCGTTGCGGAGGCGACGTTCGTCAGCGCCGCATTGCGCTCGCTGTCGAGGTCGAGGTACGCCTGGT
>CAYUMA010000778.1:0-6059 GCA_964445675.1 uncultured Pseudomonadales bacterium
CCGTCGCGCCCGCGGATCGCTGGGATTTGAACCTGTCATTTGATTCGACGCGCATCAATACCGCTAGAAATCTGGTGACGTTGGTCGCCGCGTTTCCGCCCAACACGCTGGTTCCGGCCGCCCGCGGCAACCCGGGTGACAGCCTGGCAAACTACGAAAATCCGTTCGCTCGGCGCGTCCAAGCCAATCGCGCTGGGGTGGCAGACTCGGATGTGTGGGGTGCAAACGGCACGCTGACAATCGATGTCGGTGGCTTCACGCTGAAATCGATATCGGCCTATCGCAGTCTCCATGCCGACGATGAACACGTCGACCTTGACGGCACCCCATACGATTTGTTCACGATCATTACGCGCGACGAGCGCCAGGATCAGTTCAGCCAGGAAGTGCAGGCATTCGGCGACGCGCTGGATCGGCGTCTGAGCTGGATCGGCGGACTGTATTACTTCGACGAGAGTGGCACGTTTGATCAAGGCATCGGGGCAATTGCGCCGATTACCTTGAATGAGGTCATCAATCTTCCGCGTGGCACCGCCGACAACGACTCGATCGCGGCGTATGCCCAGGTCACCTTTGCGATCACACCGAAGTGGCGAGTCACATCCGGCGTGCGCTACAACGAAGACGGTCGTCAGCTGATCTCGCGCAATGCCCGCATGTCGAACGGCAGCGACACCTGCACACTCGCTCCGAATGTGCTCGATGCGCCCGGCGTCTGCAAAGCCACGTTGCCCGAGCGAACATTCAGCTATGTGCCCTTTACATTCGGCCTCGACTTCGCACCGGTCGACGCCGCATTGCTCTATGCGAAGGTGAGTCGTGGCCATCGCGCAGGTGGCTATAACATGCGCGGCACAACCGAGATCGATCTGGACACGTTCGAGCCCGAACAAGTCACGGCCTACGAGATCGGCGCTCATGCGGACCTGCTCCACAGGCGACTACGGCTCAATGTCGCGTGGTACCGCTCCCAGTTCGACGACGTTCAATTGGTTCAGCGACTACCCGCTACCGGTGGAGTGCTGCCGCTACCGATCATTCAGAATGGCGGTGAGGCTCGGATCGACGGCGGCGAACTCGAAGTTACGGCGCTATTGGGAAGCCTGCGACTGGCCGGGACGCTCGGCATCACCGACGCGAAATACACGAAGCTGAACCCGCGCGTGCTGGAGGTAACGCTCGACTCGGACTTCCTCCAAACGCCCGATACGACTGCTTCTATTGCGGCAGACCTCCCGATCGCATTCGGTTTTGGTCGAATCAATCTGCACACGGATTATTCGTGGCGCGCCGAGGTTGCCTTCCGGTACGACCCGCGCTCACTCGCTCGCCAGGACGCATATGGCTTGTTCAATGCGATGCTCTCGGCTCAACTCGATCGAGCCAGCGTCGAACTCACGCTGTGGGCACGCAATCTCACCGACAAGCGTTACCTTACGCGGGTGACCGACAGCGTCTCGCTAGTGACAGCGATGCCCGGCGATCCGCGGACCTTTGGCGCGTCTGTGACGTACCGGTTCGGTGATCAGTGAGTCGCATGACGACAACGAAATCAACCTCCATCTGCTTGCCGGTGGGCCAGGCGGTACAACACCGGCAACACGATCAGCGTCAGCAGTGTCGAGGACAGGATTCCGCCGATAACCACGGTCGCCAGCGGCCGCTGCACCTCTGCGCCGGCGCCGGTGTTCAGCGCCATCGGCAGGAAACCGAGGCTCGCGACGAGCGCAATCATCAAAATCGGCCGCAGTCGCGTAAGTGCGCCGTCCACAACAGCCGAATTGAGGGGCGCACCGGCGCGCCTGAGATCGCTGACGCAGCTCACCATGATGACTCCGGTGAGCACTGCAACACCGGATAGGGTGATGAAACCCACGCCCGCGGAGATCGAAAATGGAATGTTGCGCAGCCACAGCGCGAGCACGCCACCGGTCAATGCGAGCGGTACCCCGGAGAACACGAGCGTCGCATCCTTCAGCGAACCGAATGTCATGAACAGCAGACCGAAGATCAGCAGCAACGTCAGCGGTACGAGCAGGCGCAAGCGCGCGAACGCCGATTCGAGCTGTTCGAATGTGCCGCCATAGTCGAGCCAGTAGCCGGGCGGAACAACGACGCTCTCCCGAACCGCCGCCTGCACGTCGGACACGAACGACCCGAGATCGCGGCCGCGCACGTTTGCCGTGACAACGACGCGCCGTTTGCCGTCTTCCCGGTTCACCTGATTGAGCCCCGGCGCAATGACGATCTTCGCCACTTCCTTGAGTGGCACCCACGTGCGGCCGTGCGAGGCGAGTGACGTCAACGGGTCGAAGCTCATCGGCAGCCGATCGTCGTCGTGCAGATCGAGGTCCGGTAGCGGAATCGGCAACCGGTCGAGCGCACGTAGATCGGTGCGAATGTCCTCCGGCAGACGTATGACTATGTCGAAACGTCGATCGCCGTCGAAGACCTGTCCCGCCGTCTCGCCTCCCATCGCGACACGCAACACCGATTGAACATCGGCAACGTGGAGTCCGTAGCGCGACAGCGCCGTGCGATCCACCTCGACGCTCAGCACGGGCAGCCCGGTCGCCTGCTCCAATTCGACGTCGGCCGCACCCGGCACGGTGTCGACCGCGGCTTTGATTGCACGGCCGACGTCTACCAACGTATCGAAGTCGTCGCCGAATACCTTGATGGCGAGTTCCGCGCGCACGCCCGAGATCAGTTCGTTGAAACGCATCTGGATCGGTTGCGTGAATTCATAGTTGTTGCCGGGCACGCGCTTCACTGCCGCTTCGAGTTCGCTGATCAGCTGCTGCTTGGTTTTCGAGGGGTCGGGCCACGCAGCGCGCGGACGCACCATCAGGAATGTGTCAGCGACGCTCGGCGGCATCGGATCGGTTGCGACTTCGGCCGTTCCGATCTTAGAAAACACGCGCTCCACCTCCGGGAACTGCCGAACTGCTGCTTCCACCTGCTGCTGCATCTCGATCGCCTGTTCGAGACCCGTGCCGGGAATGCGCAGCGCATGCATCGCGATGTCGCCTTCGTCGAGGCTCGGCACGAACTCCGAACCCATCCGCAACGCGACCAGCACACTTGATGCGACGAGCAGACTCGCGCCGCCGAGCGCAGCCCATGGACGACGCTCGGCGGCGGCGAGCACGCCTGCGTATCCGCGATGCGTGGCGGCCATCACTCGGCCGTGGTCGTCGTCGATTTTCCCGCGCACGAAGATCGCGACCGCGGCAGGCACGAACGTCGCTGAGAACAGCAAAGCGCCGAGCAATGCGGCAACGACGGTGAACGCCATCGGCTGGAACATTTTTCCTTCGATACCCGTCAACGCGAAAATCGGCACGTTGACGAGCGCGACGACCAGTACCGTGACGAGGCTCGGCGTGAACACCTCGCGCGTGGCGTGGAACACCACGTCGAACCGTTCGCGCTGTTCGAGTAACCTGCCGCGCTCGCGCTGCGCTGCGCCGAGTCGGCGCAGGCAATTCTCGACGATGACGACGGCGCCGTCGACGATCAAGCCGAAGTCGAGTGCGCCCAGACTCATCAAGTTGCCGCTGACGCCGTTGCCCACCATGCCGGTGATCGTGAATAGCATCGCTAGCGGAATGACCAGCGCGGCGATCAGCGCGGCGCGGAAATTCTTCAGGAACGCAAACAGCACGACCATCACCAGCACCGCGCCGCCGAAGAGGTTCTCGGTCACGGTCGCGATGGTGCGATTGACCAGTACGGTACGGTCATAGACCGCGTTGACGCTGATACCCGGGGGAAGGGTTTCGTTGACCTGCGCGAGCTTCGCGGCGACGCGCTCGGAGACCGTGCGACTGTTCTCGCCCGTCAGCATGAACGCGGTGCCGAGCACCACTTCTGCACCGTTCTGCGTCGCGGCTCCGGTCCGCAGCTCCTTGCCCACATCGACTTCGGCGACGTCGGTGAGTCGGATCGGCACGTTGTTGCGCCGTGCGACAACGATCTGGCGGATTTCCTCGAGGCTCGTGACTTGCCCCGGTGCGCGTACCAGGAACTGGGCGCCGTTGTGTTCGACGTATCCGGCGCCGACGTTGCCGTTGCTCTGCGCAAGTGCATCCTGCACGTCGTGGAAGCCAAGGTCGTAAGCCAGCAGCTTCGCGGGGTTCGGTGTCACGTGGAATTGTTTGACGAAGCCGCCGATGGTGTTCACTTCGGTGACGCCCGGCACCCGCAGCAGCTGCGGTCGTATCACCCAATCCTGCACGGTCCGCAGATCGGTCGGCGTCACGGCCGTGCCGTCCGCATTTGTCGCGCCCGGGACCGAGTCGACCGTGTACATGAAGATCTCACCGAGCCCCGTCGCAATCGGCCCCATTTGTGGCTCGAGTCCCGCGGGCAACTCCGCCTTCACCGCCTGCAACCGCTCGGCGACGAGCTGGCGTGCGAAGTAAATGCTCGTGCCGTCTTCGAACACGACCGTCACCTGCGACAACCCATAGCGCGACAGCGAGCGCGTGTAGTCGAGCTTCGGCAATCCGCTCATCGCTGTTTCGACGATGAACGTTATGCGCTGCTCCGATTCGAGCGGCGTGTATCCCGGCGCTTCCGTGTTGATCTGCACCTGCACGTTGGTGATGTCGGGCACCGCGTCAATCGGCAGGCGTTGGTAGTTCCACGCACCGAGCGCGGCGATGGCAAGTGTCGCCAGCAGCACCAGCCAGCGCCGTTCGATGGCGAGATGAAGGATGCGATCGATCATTGCGCACCTGCCTCAGTGATCATGCGACGCACCGGACTTTTCGATGTCGGCCTTGATGAGATAACTGCCGTGCGTCACGTAACGCGCACCGGCTTCGAGTCCGGCCGATACTTCGACCCACTCGTCGTCGCCGCGCCCGAGCGTCACGGGCCGCGCTTCGTATGCGTCGCCGATCTGTTCGAACACGACGGTCCAGTCGCGAAAACTCTGCAGCGCCGAACGCCGGACGGCGATGGGCACGGCTGTCTGCGCAACGACGATCTCGCCGGTGACGAACAAGCCGGGGCGCCAGCGGCCGTCGGTGTTATCGACGACCACGCGCACGGTCATGCTCTGACTCGCCGGTGCACCGACCGGGGCGAGGCTGTCGACAACGCCGGTCGCGGTCTGATGTCCGTCGACGTCGCTGATCGTCACGGACTGCCCGGCGTGGATCTCGTCGAGGTCGTGCTGAAATGCGGCGAGTTCCACCCACACCGTCGTCAGATCGGCGATGGTCACCAGCGTCTGGTCGTTAGCGACCATGCCGGGGTTGACATCGCGATGCACCACCACGCCCGGCGACGGCGCGATCACGTTGTAGCGCTGCAGGCTGTCGTTCGCTTCGATGACGAGTATCACGTCGCCGGCCGCGACGGACTCACCGAGTCGTTTGCGGACTTCCTTCACGACGCCCGGATAACGCGCGCGTAACTGAAACACGCGCGCCGGATCCGGCACGACGATGCCGTGCAGCACGAGCGTTTCGCGTACGGCCGATACACCTGCGACCTCGGTTTGAATCCCGGCGGCGGACGCCGAAGCGGGCGCGATCGACGTGCGGCCTTCGAACGATTCGTAGCTCCAGTCGTGTGTCGCGCCGGCATGACGCGCAGCAACCGCCACGATGAACGAATGCGGTTCCCGCACGACACCGTCGCCGAGCAGATATTCGCCGTGGGGCGCGAACGTGAATCGATCGACCGCGCCGCCGAGACGCGTAAGGTTCGTCGTCAGCGTGACCGTCGCGGGGTCCAGCGCCGCATCGTCGAGATACGCGTAGGCACGAAATTGTGGTTCGACGCCGGTCTCGAAAATGGTCAGTTCCAGTGCGAAGTCGCCGTCCTGCAGCAATCTCCCGCCGTGCGGACCTTTGGCGGGTTCGCTGTGCTCAGCGTCATCCGCTCGAGCCGATCCGCTCAGAAGCAGCAGCGTCAGCAACGTCAGGTTGAATGCCTGGTTCATGTCATTCTCCGGAAAGTGTTGCGACGACGGGTTCGCCGGTGAGGCGCTGAATTTCGATGAGGACGCCAAAGAAGTCCGCTGCCGCCGCGATGCTTTGTGC
>CAYUMA010000779.1:0-1729 GCA_964445675.1 uncultured Pseudomonadales bacterium
TGCCGGCGATGCTCGCGGGCCAACGCGGATTTGCGTTCGGCATCACCGAACCCGACCACGGCTCAGACGCAACGCACATGGAAACCGTCGCAAAGCGCGACGGCGACGACTGGATCATCAACGGCGGCAAGACGTGGAACACCGGTATCCACAAAGCCAAGTTCGATCTGATCTTTGCGCGCACCAGCGGCAAAGCAGGTGACGGTATGGGCATCACGGCGTTCCTGACGCCGACGAATGCAAAGGGCTTCAAGGTCGAAGAAATGTTGTGGACGTTCAACATGCCGACGGACCACGGCCGCATTTCGCTCACCGATGTGCGCGTACCGCACGACGCGATTTTCGGCGGCGAAGGCAAAGGCCTCGGCGTGGTGCAGATGTTCTTCAACGAAAACCGCATTCGCCAGGCCGCGTCGAGCCTCGGCGCCGCGCAGTTCTGCATCAACGAATCGGTCGAATACGCGAAGGTGCGCAAGCCGTTCGGCAAGCCGCTGTCGGTGAATCAGGCGATCCAGTTTCCGCTCGTCGAACTGCAGACGCAGTGCGAAATGTTGCGCGCGTTGATCCACAAGACCGCGTGGCAGATGGATACGTACGGCGCGTTCTCGGTCTCGGACAAAGTGTCGATGTGCAACTACTGGGCGAACCGGTTGTGCTGTGAAGCGGCCGACCGCGCGATGCAGGTGCACGGCGGCATGGGCTATTCGCGGCACAAACCGTTCGAGCACATCTATCGGCATCACCGTCGCTACCGGATCACCGAAGGGTCGGAAGAAATCCAGATGCGCCGTGTCGCCGGCTACATGTTCGGCTTCATGAAGCAGCGTGCGCCGAAAGGCGTGCAGGAAGACTGAGTCGATGGCGGCGTCAGATTTCGAGGTCAAACTCGCGGCAGTGTTGCGCCGTCAGATCGCCGGCTTCGAAGCGCTCGTGTCGGCGGAACGATTGTCGGGCGGCGCGAGTCAGGAGACCTATCGGCTCGTGATTCGTGATGCGGCCGGAGAACGCCGCCTCGCAATGCGCCGCGCGCCGGGCGGCGTCGAGAGCGTGCGCGGACCCGGGCATCCCGGATTACGGACCGAAGCGCAGTTGATGCGCAGCGCGCGCGACGCCGGCGTGCCGGAGCCGGAGGTCTATGCGGTGCTCGAACCCGGCGACGGGCTCGGCGACGGCTTCATCATGCAATGGCTCGACGGCGAGGCGCTCGGCGCGCGGATCGTCCGCGCCGAATCGCTCGCGTCGGTTCGGCCCAAGCTCGCGTTCGAATGCGGGCAGATTCTCGCGCGGATCCATGCGATCGATTTGCAGAAGACGGGACTTGCGCAACTGCTCGATCCGATGGACCCGGCCGCGTTCGTCGAACAGACGTGGGAACGTTACCGGCTGTTCAACACGCCGCAACCGATGATCGATTACGCGGGACGCTGGTTGCAGGAACACCTGCCGAAAAATCCGCGCGCGACACTCGTGCACAACGATTTCCGCAACGGCAACTTCATGGTTTCTCCCGACGGCGTTGTCGCGGTGCTCGACTGGGAGGTTGCGCACATCGGCGATCCGATGCGCGATCTCGGCTGGATCTGCACGAATTCGTGGCGCTTCGGCCGCAGCGATCTGCCGGTCGGCGGCTTCGGCGAGTATGCCGATCTGTTTCGCGGTTACGAGTCGGTAGCGGGAATCCGCGTCGATCCGGCGCACGTGAAATTCTGGGAAGTATTTGGCTCGTTCT
>CAYUMA010000780.1:0-6047 GCA_964445675.1 uncultured Pseudomonadales bacterium
GGAGGCTCGCCGGCGCCATCCATGGCGCCGACGGTCCGTCGCACCCATCATCCGTAGAACCACGACGCGAGCGCGGAGTTGATTGGAGCTTCGGGCCATGCGACGCGGAAATTGACGATCCGGCGCACCACACTAGCCGCCGGCGACGGTCATTCCTTCGATCAACAACGAACCCGTCTGCACATTGCCGCGCAAATCCGGATCGTCGCCGAGCCCGATCAGCGCGGCGTACATGTCCCCGAGATGTCCTGCGATCGTCAACTCGTCTACTGGATGCACGATCTCACCGCCCGAGATCCAGAATCCGGACACGCCGCGCGAATAGTCGCCGGTGACGATGTTGACCCCCTGTCCGACGAGCTCGGTGACGAGCAGGCCTTCACGAATGCTTCCAATCAGCTCCGAAAGCCTCCGGCGCGGCCCCTCGACCCTGAGATTGTGCACACCGCTCGCGTTCGCGGTTGTCGTCATACCGAGCCGTCGTGCCGAATAGCTCCCCAATACATACGAGGCGATGCGGCCGCGCTCGATAAAGGCCTTCTCGAATGTCGCGACACCATCGCCGTCAAACGCGGCGCTACCCGGAGCCCGCGGCAGCAATGGGCGCTCGACGACGGAGTAGTCGTCGGGTAACAGCTTGCGTCCCAACGAATTCGTTAGGAACGACGCGTTGCGGTACAACGAGCCGCCGCTGAGCGCGCCGATCAGATGGCCGATCAGCGAACTCGCGACCTCAGCGGCAAACAACACCGGATACCGTCCCGTCTTGACCGCGCGGGCACCAAGTCGCGCCACCGCGCGCCGCGCCGCTTCGACGCCGACGTCCTCGGCGCGATCCAGATCGTCGATCGAGCGGCCGATCGTGTAGTGGTGTTCGCGGAACATGCCGTTGCCGTCATCCGCGATGACGCCGCAGCTGATGCTGTGACGCGTGCTGATGTGGCTACCCAGAAACCCGTTGCTGTTGCCGTAGACGCGACAAAAGCGCTGCGTCCCGACCGAGGCGCCGTCTGAGTTCGTGATGCGCCGGTCAAACGCGCGCGCCGCGGACTCCGCGGTCACAGCCAACGCTTCCGCTGCAGCGACGGTCGGCGTCCACGGGTGATCGAGGTCGAGATCGGGGAACACGCGCGCCATCAACACAGCATCCGCGAGCCCGTGACACGGATCTTCCTCGGTGAAGCGCGCAATGTTGCAGGCGGCCTGCACTGTCGCGGCGACCGCCTCCGGCGTCGAATCCGACGTGCTCGCGGAGCCTTTGCGTTTGCCGCAATAGACCGTGATGCCGAAACCGCGATCCCGGTTGAATTCGACCGATTCGAGCTCGCCGAGGCGCACCGTCACACCGAGCCCGGCGTCTTCGCTCGCCGACATCTCCGCCGCGTCGGCGCCGCATTGCTTTGCGCGCGACAGGATGTCGCTCACGAGCGACTTCAGTTCGCTCTCATGGTCGCTCGCGGCAATCAGATTGACGACGTCGCTCATGGTGCTTTGGTGCCCCCGGCCGAAATGCTCGTGATACCGTTGCGCGCATGAGCGAAGAAGAAATCAGCAAATCGGCCCGTAAGCGCGACGCACGCCGGTTGAAGGCGCTGGGCCAGCAGCTCGCCGACCTGAACGATGCGCAACGCGCGTCGCTGCCGTTGCCCGACGTACTCGCGAAGGCGATTGCCGACTATCGCCGCATCACCGCGCACGAAGCCAAGCGCCGTCAAGGCCAGTTCATCGGCGCTCTGATGCGCAAGATCGACATCACCGAACTCGAGACGGCGCTCGACGGTCTGTCGCGCAACAACGCGGCCTCGCGTTTTGCGCACCACGAGACCGAACGTTGGCGCGACCGCCTGATCGCCGACGATGCGGAGTTGACGGCGTACGTGCTGGGGCATCCGGGAACCGATCGTACGCATCTGCGGGGTCTGATCCGCAACGCGCGCAGCCGCACCGACGATCCGACCGCGTTTCGCGCACTGTTTCGTTACCTGCGCGACGACCATCAGCGTGAGGAAGAAGCCCGTCACGCCGCAGACCCGGCAGCGGAGTTGGTCCCGCCGACAGTGACTTGATCGATCCGCAGCGTCGGCTGGCCGACACCGACCGGCACTGACTGGCCATCTTTGCCGCAGACGCCCACGCCTGCATCGAGCGCAAGATCGTTTCCGACCATGGAGATGCGCGTCATGATCTCCGGGCCGTTGCCGATCAACGTCGCGCCTTTCACCGGTCGGGTCACGCGTCCATCCTCGATCAGGTAAGCCTCGGTGGCGGAGAACACGAACTTGCCCGACGTGATGTCGACCGAGCCGCCGCCGAAGTTCACTGCGTACAAACCGCGCGACACACTGGCGATGATCTCTTCCGGCGCATGTGAACCTGCGAGCATGAACGTGTTTGTCATCCGCGGCATCGGCGCATGCGCATACGACTGGCGCCGACCGTTGCCCGTTGGCTGCGTCCGCATAAGCCGCGCGTTCTGGCGATCCTGCAGATAGCCCTTCAACACGCCGTCCTCGATCAACACCGTTCGCTGCGTCGGCGTGCCTTCGTCATCGACGGACAACGAGCCGCGGCGGTGTTCGAGCGTGCCGTCGTCGACGACGGTACACAGCGGCGACGCGACGAGTTCGCCGATTCGCCCGCTGAATGCCGGCGTGCCTTTGCGATTGAAGTCACCTTCGAGGCCGGGACCCACGGCTTCATGCAGCAGCACGCCCGGCCAACCCGGACCGAGCACGACCGGCATCGGTCCGGCCGGAGCCGCAACGGCATCCAGACTCACCAGACCGATTCGCACCGCTTCCGCCACATATCCGGCAGCGCGACCGTCGATGCTGAACCACGCGAGGTCGCTGCGTGCGCCACCACCAGAGTGACCGCGCTCGCGCCGGCCGTTCTGTTCGACGATCACGCTGACGTCGAGACGCACCAGCGGTCGCACGTCAGCGGACATCGTGCCGTCGGTCGCAACGACGAGGTGGGTCTCGTACGTCGCTGCGAGCCGGATCGTCACTTCCTTGACGCGCGGGTCGCTGCGGCGCGCTTGTGCGTCGAGTTCGCGCAGCAGCACGATCTTCGCGGTTTCATCGAGCGACGCGATCGGGTCGAGCGACGCGTACCGCGGCGTCACCGCTGTCGGCGCCCACACACGATGCTCACCGCTGCCACCGGCGCGCACGATGCTGCGCGCCGCGATCGTCGCCTCTTCGAGCGCGGGCAACAAAATGTCGTCGGCGTATGCGAAGCCGGTTCGCTCGCCGCTGACGGCGCGAACTCCGACGCCACGGTCGGCGCTGAACGCACCTTCCTTGATGATGCCGTCCTCGATGACCCACGCCTCGCTGCGCACCGCCTGAAAGAACAGCTCACCGATGTCGACCGCTCGGTCCGCCAGGCGCCCCAGCAGCCGTTCGACGTCCACCTGTCGCAACTGCGCCGTATCCCACAGCTGGTGTTGCGCGACCTCGATCATGTCACTCATGCATCTTTGTCCTTCGGTAACAAACGCTCTGGCGCAACGGTATCGCCGCTCGTGCCGGGCTCGGCATCGGCGGCACCGGCGGGTGGCGCCGCCGCTGGCGTTGCAACAGGGACTGCGTCCTGTGCTGACGCACCCGCCGTCGCGCGCTCGGGCACCGCATTCGGGAAGACCTGCTCGAAGTTCACTTCGGGATTCTGCAGTGTTCCACCCACTTTGTATTTGGCGCTCGAGAATTTGTCGATCTGATCGTGAAAGATCCGTTCGCCGACGAGTACTGCGCCGGCCGCGAGCGGATTGACGAAACCCAGATACGCCGCATACCACGGCAAGCTCGAGCTGACCGGCAATGTGACGACCATTTCGTTGTCGAGCGCTCCGGTCAGCAGGTTGACCGAACCATTGATGCGATACTCACCACCCGTCCCCTCGATCACCAGCGGCTCGACGAACATGATCGTTCCTTGATCCACCGTCACGACGCCGGTGATTGCGTCGAAACTGATCCCCTTACCAAATACGTCAGAGAAATCCAGCGCCATCCGCTTCGCGACCGCCGCGAAGTTCAGGAGACTTACGATGCGCACCGCGCCGGAGCCCTCACTGACGTCGACGAAGCGTCCGTCGCTGGCCTTCAGAGAAATCCGGCCGGCAAGGTCGGGCAGCGCGAAGTTCAGCGGCGATCCGGGCCAGCTGATATCGGCTTGCACCTCGGCCGCCGTCGTTTCCAGGCTCGGCGCGTAGTTCCATTGGGGTAGGACGGTTGCGAGGTTGCCGGCGCGCAGCAGTCCGTTGAAACGCGTTCGAGGAGAGTCGGCGTTGCTCCACAACGTATCCGCCGTGCTCTCGATATGCAGCCCCTTCAGGTCGGCGACGAGATTGTTGATCGCGACTCCCTGTTCGGATCTACGCAGTTCGAACCGCCAGCTCCCTAAGTCCTCCTCACCCGCCGTCACGCTTTGTACGGAGACGTCGAAATCGCCGATCCCCAACGGATCGACGTTCGCCAGAGGATCGGTGCGCGCGACGGGTTCCGCACCGATTTTGCGGGCAGGCAGTTTCAGGTAGTGCAGATCGAGCTTCGGCGGCGCGGCGTCGGTCCACGCAATCGAGCCTTCGACGGCCGGCCCCGTCACCGAGATCTGCAGGTCGCCGGCGCGACTCCATATGTCTGCCACGACGTCATCGAAACCGATGTCCTGATACGTGACGCGACCGATCTTGAAAGCGTTCATCCCCCACGCAAAAGCAGGATGGATCGTGACCTGATCCGCCCTGAGCCGCCCCGTCAGATCGAGTTGCGCAAGACCGCCGTCGATCGTCACGGCAGCTTCGTCGCCGCGTTCGTGCGCGGCATCGACACCGATTCCAACGCTGCCGCCGCGGACGCCGCGCGCGTCCATTCGCACCCACCCCTGCGCGACATCGCCGAGTTGAACATCGAGCCGATTCGCGGGATTGGCAAACGTGATCTGCATCTTCGAGGGGCGCGGATCCTGCGGCTGTTTGCCGAGCGCCGCCGGGAGCGAAAGCGAAACGCCGACGAGATCCGACTGCACCGCGAGCAGTGGCGCCTCGTTCGACCCCGGTCGGATCCGATACTCGCCGGAAAAGTCGAACTCGCCTGCGGCAAGACCGGGATTGGGCAACAAGCGCCAATCGGTCAATTCGTGGACTGCCGCCTGACCTTTGAAAGCGATGCGCACCTGGCCCGCTTCGGTGTGGACCGCGTATTCGACCGGACGTCCGAACAGCGAACCCTTGATCAGGTCGGCATCGAGCTGCGCGGGATAGCGATAGCGGACCTTGCCGCGCAACGATCCGAGTTCGAGCTTCATGTCCGCGAGCCGCGCGGTGAATTCTTTGAGGTCGAACTGCAGATCGACATCTGCCGCCGACGCGCTGCGGATCGGGATCTTCACTTGCGCGCTGTAGTCGAACGGCCCCGCAAACGTCCACTCGGGTTTGACGAACGTTAACCACTTCGACAGAGGGGACGCATTGATGAGCCCTCGCAACGCTTCGCCATCGCCGGCGCCGTCGCCCTCGTAGCTGACGAAATCCTGCGAATGTGGCAACACGACCACAGCATCGCGCAACGCGATGCCCGCAAGACTGCCCGTATCGAACCGGCCCGTCGTTCCCGTCGTCGTATACACAACCTCTCCTGCAACGCCGGTCACCACCGGCCAGTCCGGATGGAACCGCGCGACGCCGTCGTGCAGCCGTACCCGCAACTCGGCCTGCCGCATCGGCACGTCCGCAATCGTGCGCACGTGACCGTGGTAGACGAGATCGAGCGCATCGACCTGGCCGCCGGCGACCGCTTGATCCAGGCCCTGCAACAACGCTTCCGGCAATTCGCGCGGGACATAGTTGAGCGCGTCACGCGCGTCGATGTCGCTGATGCGCAGCGTCAACAGCAGCCGCTGCTCCAGCGGGTCCGGCGGGCGAGCGAACGAAAACTGGCTGTGCAGCGTCGACGCCCCAAAAGTCCCGGCGAGCGCATCGCCGCGAACGACGAGATGCCCCGGCACGAACCACACCCGCACGTAGCCGTCGCGATGCTCGC
>CAYUMA010000781.1:0-9653 GCA_964445675.1 uncultured Pseudomonadales bacterium
TCATCAACGGCGCGGTGTTGCACGCGAACCTGGGTCAGGTCGAGCACTGAACAGCCGCCACGCGTCAGCGCGTGCCGACGATTTCCGCGAGCGTTTGCAGCGAGTGTTCCAGTTCTTTCGCGTCGACCTCGCCGATGCGCAGCCGCGTCGCGATCAGGTGGGTCATGCCGAGCACGCGACGGTGCTCGTCGATCCGCTCGAGTACCTGCGTCGGCGTGCCGACGATGCCCCACTCGTCGACCGCCTCCGGCATTCGCGCGCGCATGGCGTCGGCGGCCTGCGCTCGCATGGTCGCAAGCTGCGCCGTCAGTGCCTCACGCACTTGATCGATGCGCGCCGGTGAATCGCTGACGAATACCGTACGCATGATCGGCACGACCGCGGGCACCGCGCAGTCCGCCGCGCGACACGCCTCGGCATGGCGCGCGTAGTTGCGCGTCAGTACCTCGAGCGACTCCATCGGCGACGCGAGATACGGCAAGCCGAGCGAGCCGGCCTGGCGCAACGCTTTGGGTCCGAAGGCCGCGATCCAGATCGGCGGATGCGGGATCTGCACGGGGCGCGGCCACACGGTGACGCTGGCGTCCGCGCCGATCGCCTCGCCGTTCCACGCACGACGCATGATCGCGAGGCTTTCTGCGAAGATCTCGCGTTTTTCGGCGCGTTCCACATTGAACGCCTGGAACAGCGCCGGCTGATAACCGCGGCCGAGGCCGAGAATCACGCGGCCGCCCGACAACTGATCGAGCACCGCAACCTGTTCGGCCGCCTGCAGCGGATGCCGCAGCGGCAACAGATACGACGTCGTTCCGAGGCGGATGCGCCGCGTCGCGCCCGCGACTGCCGACAACAACATCATCGGCTCGGGAATCGCGCCTTCGCCGAAGTGGTTCTCCGGCAGCCAGAACGATTCATAACCCCACTGCTCGGCGAGTTCCGCCTGGCGCGACAGTTCATCGGCGCGCCGCGCGAGTGGCGCGAGCCAAGGCGTCATACCCAGATGCAGCGGCGCGCTCATGGCTGCGACGTTACCACAGCGGCGCCGCACGCCTTATCATGTAGGAGCGGTCATTGTGGGAGGAATCTCCCTTCCAAACCGCGATCCTCGCGATCTCCTGATCGCGGTTCCCTTCAATCGCGATCGGGAGATCGCTCCTACATGACCGTGACGAATCCATCACCAATCTCCGCCGCCGACCGCCTGAACCGCGAGTGTTTTTGCATCGGCACCGACGTCGCGGCCGTGCATCGCTGGCTCGAGGACGATCTGAAGAGCCGCGGCCTCACGCGGCCGGTCATCGACACGCATCCGCATCTGTTTGCGTCGCTGCCGGTGTTCGTCTCGCGCGCGCACGTCCTGGAAATGCAGCAGGTGATCCGCGCAGTCCACACGATCGCCGCGACTGCGCAGTTTCGTCAGGCAGTACTCGCAGACGCGCCGCCAATCGCAACGCCGGCGCCGGCCGCGCTCGGCGTGATGCTGGGCTACGATTTCCATCTGGGAAACGATGGACCGAAGCTGATCGAAATCAACACCAACGCGGGCGGCGCGATGCTGAACGCCCTGATGGGCCGAGCGCAGCAGGCGTGCTGTGGAGAGGTCGCAGACCTGCTCGGCGGTCCCAGCGACTTCGCGACGATCGAAGACCGCCTGTTCGAGATGTTCAGCGCGGATTGGCGGCGCGCGCGTGGTTCGGCGGCGCTGCGTCACATCGTGATCGTCGACAGCGGCCCGAGCGCGCAGTACCTGTATCCGGAATTCCTGCTGTTTCAGCGGCTGTTCGAGTCGCGCGGCATCACCGCGACGATCGCGGATCCATCGGAACTCGCGCTCGATGGCGGCGTGTTACGGCACGCCGCGGGACCGGTCGACATGGTCTATAACCGCCTGACCGACTTTTACTTCGACGCGCCGGAGCACGCCGTTCTCGCATGTGCCTACTCGACCAACGCAACGGTCGTGACGCCGCATCCGCACAGCCACGCGCTATACGCCAACAAACACAATCTGGCGCTGTTGTCGGACGCGGCTGTGTTGAGTCGTTGGGGTGTCGAACGTCCGATCGCCGAGCGACTGTTGCGAGGCATTCCGCGCACGACGCGCGTGGCCTCCGCAGATGCCGAAGCGCTGTGGCGCGATCGCAAACAGCTGTTTTTCAAACCCGGGCGCGGCTTCGGCGGCGGCGGCGCCTATCGGGGCGCAAAACTCACGCGGCGCGTATTCGCCGAAATCGCCCAGGGCGATTACGTCGCGCAGGCGCTGGTGCCGCCGAGCGAGCGGCTCGGACCCGACGAATCCGGTGCCCCGGTGTTGAAGGTCGACTTGCGCAACTATGTGTACGACGGCGAGGTCGTGTTGATTGCGGCGCGGTTGTATCAGGGCCAGACGACGAACTTCCGCACGCCCGGCGGCGGCTTCGCGCCGGTGTTCTATCCGACCGAGTCGGGTTCCTGCGGCGTCGACGCCGAGTGCCTTTCCTGAAGTGAGCAGCTGAACTGAGTAAGGCAGACCTCAGTAGAGCCGCTTGATCCCTTCCGTGGCCGCCGCGCGTCGTATCGCAGGCCGTGCCGCAACCAGTTCGACGCACCGCAGGATCGCCGGAAGGCTCGCGGGCGGATTTGTCTGCAACCGTCCCCAGCCGACCACCATCAGCAGATAAAAGTCGGCCACCGAGATCGTCTCTCCCAACAGGTACGGTCCGCCGCGGTCGAGCGCATCATTGACCACCGCATACGCGGCGTCCATGCGCGCCTCCGCTGACGCTTTGACCGACGCGACACCGCCGATGTCGGTGGTGTGTTTCTCGGGATAGCGCAACGCCATGAAGTCCGGCTGGATCGTGTTCGTCAGAAACATCAACCATTTGTACAGGTGCGCCCGTTCGTCGGACCCGACGCGCGGCGCCAGCGCGGCCTGCGGGTGCCGGTCGGCGAGATGCAGACAGATCGCCGCCGCTTCGAACAACACGAGGTCGCCGTCGATCAGTGTCGGGATGCGCCCCATTGGATTGCGCTCGAGGTATTGCGGATCTTTCTGCGCGTCGCGCTTGCGGTCGACGAGCGTCAGCACAAACGGCGCGCCGGCTTCCTCGAGCACGAAGTGCGGCGCAAGGCTTGCGTTGCGGGGATAGTAGAAGAGCTCGTACATAGTGCTTTGGTTCATCGCGCTTCAGTAGTCGTCGTCGGGCTGCACACGGATGCCCGTCGTCGCGCTGAGATCGTTGGCCATCTGTTGCAACTCGTCACACCACGCGTCGTCGATGCCGAATCGTTTCAGAATCGCCTGGTAGCGCGGATGCTGTTCTACACGCCGCAACAGTGACAGCGGCAGCATCTCACCGATGTTGGAACGAAACACCGCTGGATGTGCGCCCCGACGAACATCCTCTTCGAGTTCATCGATGCCGGCGTCGATGTCACCGAGCAGAAAATGCACCCAGTACTTTTCGAGCGGCTCCATGTCGCTGGATTCGTGACGACGGTAGTAGTCCTTTGCGGCGTCCAGATCACGGCGCCAATAGAAATGGTAGAACTGATCGATATAGAAGTTTGACTCGTTGCGTCCGGCCGCGAGAATCCGCTCCGCCTTTTCGTACTGACCGGTGCGACTGTAAATTATCTGCTGTCCACCAATTCCGAGCTGCGTCATCAGTTCGAGCGCGTGGTCGAAGCGACCGAGCTGCGTCAAGAGCGACCGGTACCGCGACTGAATCCACGTGGCGCTCAGATCATGCGTGGTACGGTCGAGATAATACTTGTAATAGTCGCACGCCGCGTGACTGAAGCCAGCGGCGATGAGGCACTCGCCGGCCTGTATGTATTCGAACAACCGCCACTCCGGGTCCGGCCGACGGATCTTTTCACAGGCTTCCAACGCCAACGTGCGCTGATCGGGTCGAATCCTCGGCAACAAGTCTCTGCGGGCTTTGATCCACGGAACCGGCGGCGTGAATCCCGCGAGCTGCGCCCGATTCAGCGCATCCTCGCCTTTGGGTTCCATCTCCTCTCGCGGGAGTCCGACACCCATCAGGCGCCAGTAGCAGAAGTACAGCCACCAATACGCACGCGCGTACCCCGGATCCAGTTGGACGGCGTGCCGAAGATGCGTGACCGCGCGCTCGAGCGAAGGCCGCGTGCCGGGGCGGGCCTCGTGCAATCCCAGCAGGAACACCTCGTACGCCTGCGCATTCTGTGTCCCCACATCGAGCAGCAGCTGAGGCCGATCGGCCCCCAACTCCACCTTGAGCGCGTCGATCACTTGCCGGGCCACGTCCTCCTGCAGTTCGAAAATGTCCTCCAGTTCGCGGTCATAGCGCTTCGACCAGAGACTGATCGCGTCCTCGATGCGACTCAGCAGAAAGTTGATTCGAACGCGATTGCCGACCTTCTGCACGCTGCCGCTCAATATGTGATCGACATTGAGCCGTGCGCCCATCGACCGCAGATCGACGCTCTGATTCTTGAACGCGAACGACGATATCTGCGACGCAACCTTGAGTCCTTTCAGGCTTGAGAGCCCGCCGATGAGCTCTTCGGAGATCCCGTCACACAGATGTTCGTTGTCGGGGTCGTTACTGCGATTGACCAACGGCAGAATCGCAATCGACTTGCCTTCGGCGACAACCGGAAGCGCGACCGGAGCCGCGACGCGCTGCGTGATTTCCGGCAGCAACCGTTTCAGCGCATCCGTCAGCTTGTCCTCGTACGCTCGCGCCGAATGTTCGCTGCGGATGATCGCCTGCCGATCACTCAGACTGAGTTCGAGACCGACGGGAAGCGACGTTTCCTGCAGGTGCACCGACAGAATCCTGCGCTCTCGCGACAGGCAGAAATTCACCTCCTTCATGCAGTTCGACGACGCGACGGATCGCGGAGTAACGAAATACAGAAATACCTTGCACTGCGTCAACGCGAGCGCAACTTCATCGCGCCACGTCTGCCCCGGGGCAACGCCCTCGTCGTACCAGATGTTGAAGCCGTGATCCTTCAGACGGACGATTTCGGGATACACGAGCGCCGCGTCATCGTGCGCGTAGCACACGAAGATGTAGGGGTCATCGCCCCGGTAGGCTTGAAACGGTCTCTCCATCCGCGATTCCGGCGAACGCAACGGCTCGAAATCTAAACCGAATCAACACGCGGAGACAGTGACCTCACGCCGCGGCCTTGTGTACCGCCTTATCGTGGCGCCCATCGAGCTGCTCCTGGATCTGTTCGAGCGTCAGCCCGCGCGTCTCCGGCGCGTACTTCATCACGAGAATCGCGCCGATGATCGGCCCGATTGCGACCCACGTGATGCCCCATGAGATCCCCATCAACGGGATCAGCTGACCAATCAGGAACGGCACCGCAACTTCGGTTACGCGCCCGAACAGGTTCGTGGTCCAGCCATAACCCGTCGCGCGCAGTTCCGTCGGAAAGAGCTCCGATGCGTACACGTGCGTCGCGCCAATCGCGCAGTTGAAGAAAAACACAGTCGTGATGTGCCAGAAGTACTGACCGAACAACGTGTTCGTGTGAAAGAGGCCAACGATCGCAACCGCGGCGATGCTGTAGAACGCCGCACACGTGACCTTGCGGCCGATACGATCGACGAGCTGGCCCGCGAGCAGATGCCCGAACGTGCCGGCGATGTACGCCCACATCACGACGTTGCCCACCTGCGCCGGTGTCATGCCGACTTCTTCGCGTGCGTAGATCGACCAGAACGCGACCGCCGGCGCGATCACCAGATACACGCAGTTCCACAACAGCACCACGATCCGGAAGCGCGGCAGATAACGTGGTTCGATCAAGCGGCGCGCTTCGCGGAACTGCGTGCGCATCGTCGACATGATCGACTCACGACCGCGGCCCGCGGCGATCTCGCTGAAACGCTTCGTCTCGCGCACGCCGAGTGCAAGAAACGGCAGCAGAAACAGCGGGAACAGACCGATCAGATACAAGCCGCGCCAATGCGCACCGTCGTTCTCGATGCCGAACCAACTTGCGCCGATGGCGACCCATTCCATCGCAAAATCGTGCGCGGCATTACCTTCGGCACCTTGCAACAGCAGGAAGAACGGCGACGCCTTCGCCATCGCGACCGTACCCACCGTCGCGAAGCCCGTGAGTATCGTGATGCCGGTTCCACGCAATCGAGCCGGCAGTTCTTCGCTCGCGATGATGATCGCGAGACCGTACTGCGCCGTCAGGAACAAACGCGCGACGGTCTGCCACAGCGTGAATTGAAATTTCGTCTGCACAAACGCGGTCGCCGCCGTCGCGATCGCGAAGCCCGCAACCGTGATCAGCAACAAACTGCGACGGCCGAAACGGTCCGCGCACATCAGGAAGAAGAACGACGCGATCATGCCGGCACGCGTGATCGCGTATAGCGTGCCCCACTCATCGAGACCGATATTCAACGTCGCGCGCACGTCGACTGACGCGAGCGTCAGCATCGATGCGTCGAAGCCCTCGTACAGCGTGGCGATACCGAGCAGCCCCAACAGCACGATGTGATATCGGGTGAATCCTTCTTTCGGCGCCGTGGGTTCGCTCACGCTCACTCCTGCTGCAGACGTTTGATCTCATCGTTGAAGCTGCGCCGTACGCTGCGCAGGCCCAGCGCCGCCCACGTCGGCGCGAGCCGTCGCACACGCGGCTTGAACGCGTCTTCGTATGACTCGGCGTCGAGATAGCCATGCTGGTACTGGAAATACATGTTGTCCCAGTGCGTCTGCTGCGCGATCTGCCACAGCCGGAAGCGGCTGCGCTCATCGTTGGTGAGCTTGGCGATCGAGCTGACATCCTCGGGATAACCGAGCTGCGTCAGCTTGTCGATGATCGGGCCGATGTGCTGCGAATCCGCCGCCTGCACCGTCATCGCCTGCAGCGCGTCGGATCGCATCTGGTAGGTTTGCGCGAGCGCGAGCTTGCGGCTTTCTTCCATCGCCCTGGTGTTCAGCCGGATCTGCTTCGCCAGATAGATCAACGTGATGACGACGCTGAGCGCGCCGATCACTTCGCCGAGGGCTCCCCAGTCCTGCAGTGTCATCGTCTTGATCTCCCGGGACGCAGGTTAGTTCACGCGCGGGCGCTCGCGCCAGCGTCCGGGTCAACCGCCGCGCAGCAGGTCGATATTGCCGCCGCCGGCCATCGTGTTGATCGTCAACACCCGTTCGGTCGCGAACCGCGTCAGATAGTGCGGCCCGCCCGCCTTCGGTCCGGTGCCCGACAACCCCTGACCGCCGAACGGTTGCACGCCGACCACCGCACCGATCATGTTGCGATTGACGTACGTGTTGCCGACGGCAGAGCTATCGAAGATGTGCTGCGCACGCGCGTCGATGCGGCTGTGAATGCCCAGCGTCAGTCCGAACCCGAGCTGGCGCACCGCGGCGATAGTTGCGTCGAGTGCATCGGAGGCGAAGCGCGCGACGTGCAGCACCGGGCCGAAGTGTTCTTCGTGGAGCGCATCGAAGTCGTTGATTTCTATGATGTGCGGCGCCATGAAAGATCCGTTGGCGCAGTGTCCGGGCAGCGCCAGTGCATCGATGCGACAGCCGCGCGCGCGCATCAATGCAACATGCGCCTCGAGTCTCGCAACCGCCGCTGCATCGATCAGCGGCCCGACGTCCGTCGCGAGATCGGCCGGATCGCCGATGTTGAGCTCGCGCATCGCGCCGCGAATCATCGCAAGCGCGCGGTCCGCGATATCGTCCTGCAACAACAGCACCCGCAACGACGAGCAGCGCTGTCCGGCGCTGCCGAACGCCGAGCGCATCACGTCGTCGGTCAACTGTTCGAGCAGCGCCGTCGAATCGACGAACAACGCGTTCTGCCCGCCGGTCTCGGCGATGAGCGCAACGATGGCGCCAGGGCGCTGCGCCAACGCGAGATTGATCGCGCGCGCGGTTTGGGTGCTGCCGGTGAACGCGACGCCGCCAATCCCGGGATGGCTCACGAGCGCGGCACCCACCGCGCCGTCTCCGGGCAGATACGCAAGCACGCCGTCCGGCACGCCGGCCGCGCGCGCAAGTTCGAACAGTTGCGCGCCGATCAGCGGTGTCTGCGGGGCCGGCTTCGCGACGACCGAATTTCCCGCCGCCAGCGCGGCGGCGATCTGACCGATAAAAATCGCGAGCGGAAAATTCCACGGGCTGATACACGCAAACACGCCGCGGCCGTGCAGGCTGAGTTCGTTCGACTCGCCGGTCGGGCCGGGCAAGCGCGTCGGCGTCGCGAACTGTTCGACGGCAAGTTCGGCGTAGTACCTGCAGTAATCGACCGCTTCGCGCACTTCAGACACCGCATCGGCAATCGTCTTGCCCGCTTCGCGCACGAGCAACGAGACGAACAGCTCGCGCTCGTGTTCGATGCGATCGGAGAGTGCAACGAGTACACCCGCGCGCGCGACTGCGCCGGCGCGATTCCAGTCGGGCTGCGCGGCGACCGCGGCGCGCATCGCGGCATCGATGTCCGCCGGCGTCGCAGCGCGCGCTGAGCCGACATGGTCATTGCGATCAGCGGGATTGCGGACCTCGATCAGCGGCGCTACGGCGCGATCCCGTGACTGCGGCGCAGCGTACGGTCGCGCCGCGTGCGCGCGCAGCGCGCCAGTGAGCTTCTCGACGACGTCCACATCGGTCAGATCCACGCCTGTCGAATTACGCCTGCCCGCGCCATAGAGCGCGCCGGGCAGACGAATCACAGGATGCCGCCGCGGACCCTTTGCGACGAGCGTCACCGGATCACGCACGACGTCGGCAGCCTTCGTATCCGCGTCGAGGAAACGATTGACGAAACTCGAGTTCGCGCCGTTCTCGAGCAGCCGCCGCACGAGGTAGGCGAGCAGGTCGCGATGGCCACCGACCGGTGCATAGACGCGGACCTGCGCAAACGCGGGCAATTGTTCAGCGGCAACGCGATACAACAACTCACCCATCCCGTGCAGGCGCTGGAACTCGAAGCCGCCTGCACCACCCGCCAGCGCGAGCACTGCAGTTACCGTGTGCGCGTTGTGCGTGGCGAACTGCGGATACACCGCGTCGCGCGCAGCCAGCAATTTCTCCGCGCACGCAAGGTAGGCAACGTCGGTATTGGCTTTCTGCGTGAAAACCGGAAAGTCCGGCAGGCCGTTTTCCTGCGCACGTTTAATTTCGGCGTCCCAGTACGCCCCCTTGACGAGCCGCACCGGCACGCTGCGATGCACCTCGCCCGCAAGTGCAATCAGCCAATCGAGCACCGGCAACGCCCGCTTGCCATACGCCTGCACGACGAGTCCCAGTCCGTCCCAACGAACAAGCTCGGGCGCGCGCGCAACGCGTTCGAATAGATCGAGCGACAGCTCCAGTCGGTCGGCTTCTTCCGCGTCGATCGACAAACCGATGTCGAACCGGGCGGCCTGCACCGCGAGTTCGAGCAGGCGCGGATAGAGCTCGTTCATGACGCGCTCGCGCTGCGCGTGTTCGTAGCGCGGATGCAGCGCCGAGAGCTTCACCGAAATGCCGGAACTCGCGCGCGTGCCGCGCCCGGCCGCGACCTGACCGATGCGCGCCAGCGCGTCCGCGTAAGCGCGAAAGTAGCGTTGCGCATCGTCCTCGGTGCGCGCGCCTTCGCCGAGCATGTCGAACGAGAAGACGCCGCCCTCGTGCTCTTTCCCGCCGCGT
>CAYUMA010000782.1:0-1657 GCA_964445675.1 uncultured Pseudomonadales bacterium
CCAGGTCGAGCGCCGTGCGTAACATCGACTTCGGACGTTGGACTGCCCATGTCGGAGGCAGTGTTCCCAGGTGCGTGTTGCGGGCCGCCGAGTCGATCATCGAAAACCTCTCTTTGGTCCGCGGCGAGGATTGGGCGCGAGATGTGGCAAACTTGCGGGCTCCGATGGTTCCCAAATATTCATCTTATAGGCCAGGACCGCGATGTGCATCGTAGTAGCGCACCGACGGATTCGTTCGCGCTCTACGCAGCTGTTGGCGTTGGACGTGCCGGTCGCAGTCTGCATGCGGGACGCGGCGGGACTCCAACGGCTCTCCCTTCTGCGTGCTCTGACGGCGTCGTTGAGGCGCACAGTCGGGCAGGATCGGGCTGCGGATGCGATCGCGGAGTATCTCGCAAGGCGCCCGGCTGTCTCGTGCGGTGAACAGCCGAAATCCGGGTGCGCGCGCGTCGCGCATTCATAGCGCCATGTGCGGTATTGCGGGAATCGTCAACTTCGATGGCACCCCGGTCGAGCGCGGGGCGCTCGAACGGATGACGCATGCGCTGGCGCACCGCGGTCCCGACGGCGCGGGCTTCTGGCTCCACGGCAACGTCGGACTCGGTCATCGGCGGCTCGCGATCCGCGATCTGACGGACGCGGGACGCCAGCCGATGCTGGATGCGACGGAGACAATCGTCGTCACATACAACGGCGAGATCTACAACGATGCCGAGTTGCGCGCAGCGATCCGCAAGAGCGCGCCCACCGAGTTCCGTTCCACTTGCGACGCGGAAGTCATCGCGCCGGCGTACGCCGCGTGGCAGACGCAAGCGTTCGCGAAGTTCGAAGGCATGTTCGCGCTCGGACTGTGGGATGCGAGGCGGCAACGCCTCGTGCTCGCGCGCGACCCGGCGGGCGTCAAGCCGTTGTACTACTCATCGAACGGGGCTTGCGTGCGCTTCGCGAGCGAGATCAAGGGGCTGCTCGCCGATCCGGGTCAGCCCCGCGACGTGTCCCCGGAGAATCTGCACCGGTTCCTGGCGCAGGGCTTTCCGGGGCCGACGCACACCTTGCTCGCCGGTGTCCACGCTGTGCCACCCGGATCGTTTCTGATCGCGAGCGCCGATGGAATCCGGATCGAGCGCTACTGGCGGCCGACGCGGACCGGAGAGATCGACGACGTCGATACCGCGCTCGAAGCGTTCGATGCCATCTGGCGGCGCGTCGTCGCTGACATGCTCGTCAGCGACGTGCCGGTCGGGCTGCTGTTGAGCGGCGGCATCGACAGCGCGCTGGTCGCCGCCGCTCTCGGTCGCGGCAACGTTACGGCGTTCACGGCCCGGTTCAGGCAAGCCGCGTTCGATGAGACTGCCGCCGCGTCGCGCGTCGCGTCCCATTTCGGTCTGGAGAGTCACGCGATCGACGTGGATGGCGACGTCGATCTGGAACGGCGCTTTGTCCGCGTGGTGCATGCCGTCGACGGCAATTGTGCGGATTCGAGCGGCCTGGCGTTCCACGCGGTCAGCGAAGGCGCCCGCGCACACGTTCCGGTGGTGCTCACCGGCGACGGCGCGGACGAGTTCTTCGGCGGCTACGAGACATATCGCGCGAGCCGGATTGCACGGCACGTCGCGCGCATGCTGCCGCGTACGGCTACGGCGAAGCTCGCCTGGAC